>JALHST010000210.1 GCA_022865355.1 Maribacter sp.
AGCCAACTTAACAGTTCATTCCATATTACATCAGGATTCTTTTGGGCATTTTGAAGTAGGATCTTTTTTAGCTTCAAATTATTTTCGTTCTCGGGATCGGAAGTAATGAAATCGTCAATGTTCCGAAGAACATTTGACACTGAGGCCTTTGCTTCGCCAATTAGTTTAAGATATGCGACATACATTTTTTCTATGTCGCCTTGTTCGCCATAAACTCTGGCCATTTGATAATTGTAATCAAGTTTTGGGTTCAGTTCCATAGCTCGATTATAGGCCTTTAACGCATAATCAAGAAGGGCATATTTTTGAAACCGCAGGCCGACCCCATAACCAAAACTTGGATTTTCATCTATTTTTTTAAGGGCAAGATCGTATTGTTCGACGGCTTTTTGTGGGAGATTCTGCAAGGTGTAGTTGTACCCCAATTCAATATAAAGCGTAGGGTAGGCGTTCCCCATGGCAATCTCGTTCAACAAATAGTTCTCAGCATCGACATAACGCTCGAGTTGCTGATAACAGGCAATAAGTGCCTCGCCATAGTCGGTCCTCTGCGGATTTTGTTCCAGCAATTTTTCGTAGAAAACGACTGCTTTGTCATATTCGCCATCATTATAATATTGTTTGGCAAGGAAATCATCCTGGGCAAGCGCCCAATGAAATGAACCGAGAAGCAGGAATATTTGAAACAGTCTCAAAGGCAACTTTTTATCAAAGATACGCAGATTGCCGAAAGGTGATGTTAAGGGTGTCTTAATCGATCCTTTCAAATCCGCAATACGGAACGAGCACTTCCGGAATTTGGATGCCATCACTGAACTGATAATTTTCTAATATACCGGCGAGTACCCTGGGTAAGGCCAATGAACTTCCGTTTAGCGTATGTGCCAATTGGCTCTTTCCATTTTCATCCTTGTACCGAAGTTTTAAGCGGTTGGCCTGAAAGGTCTCAAAATTGGAAACCGAACTAATCTCCAACCATCGATCTTGGGCGGTGGAAAATACTTCAAAGTCATAGGTAAGGGCCGAGGTAAAACCTAGATCGCCACCGCAGAGCCTTAGTATGCGATAGGGAAGTTTCAATTCGCGAAGTATCCCTTTTACATGTTCGATCATCTCATTCAAAGCCTTGTAGGAATTCTCAGGATGTTCGACCCGTACTATTTCGACTTTATCGAATTGATGCAAGCGATTCAAGCCACGAACATGTGCCCCATAACTTCCGGCCTCCCGACGAAAACATGGAGTATAGGCGGTATAGCAGATAGGAAAGTCTTTTTCGAGTAAAATTTCATCGCGTAAGAGATTGGTAACCGGAACTTCTGCCGTAGGGATCAAATACAGATTGTCCTCCCCAATATAATACATTTGACCTTCCTTGTCGGGCAATTGACCGGTACCATAGCCCGATGCCTCGTTCACTAGGTAGGGTACCTGCAGCTCGGTATAACCTGCCTGGGTGTTTTTGTCTAGAAAATATGAAATCAGCGCCCTTTGCAATCGCGCCCCTTTTCCTTTATAAACCGGGAATCCCGCACCCGTTATCTTTACCCCAAGTTCAAAGTCGATGATGTCATACTTTTTCGCAAGTTCCCAATGGGGAAGCGCACCGGTCGACAATATGGGAATTTCACCTTCCTTGAAGACCTCCTCATTGTCATTTTCTGAATGTCCGGATGGAACCGAGCTATGAGGTATATTGGGAATTTGGTACAACAGATTCTGAAGTTCGTCAGACGTCGAACTTAGGTCTTCCCCCAACTTTTTGGAATCTAATTTTAAATCGACGGTCTTCTCTTTTAGCAAATTGGCCTCCTGGGACTTTCCACTTTTAAAAAGCTCCCCTATTTCCTTGGAAATTCGGTTACTCTCAGCCAGCAGCGCATCTAGACGGGTCTGGATAGAGCGTCTTTTTTCATCCAAGTGAAGTACTTTTTCCACCAGGGGCGCGGCATCGATATTTCGCTTTTTCAGTGCTTTCACGATTTCATCCGTTGTATCCCGTATCACCTGTAATTGCAACATTTGGTATGAATTTTATCGTGCAAATTTAAGCTAAACGTCTGATTTAAGGCCTAAATTTGTACCTGATCTGATCAAATTGGTAAAATCATATGATATTTGAGCATTTTGCCCTGAATGTAGTGCATGTCGACTTGGTCGTATCATGGTATGTAGACCATCTCGACTTGCACGTAGTGAGCGAACAAAAGGATCCTCCTTATATGACTTTTTTGGCAGATTCATCGCAACGGGTCTTTCTGGAACTTTACCATAGGCCCGATGAAGAACACACCGATTTTTCAAGCCAAAACCCGTTGACCTTTCATTTGGCTTTTGTGTCGACGAATGCCGAATTCGATAAGACCCGATTGGTACGGCAAGGGGCTACCTTTGTCGAGGAGGCGAAAAAAGCGGATGGCAGTCATTTGGTCATGTTACGCGACCCGTGGGGCTTGCCCTTACAGCTATGTCAGCGAACGAGGAATTTTTAATAATCGATCAGCTTGAAAGTAGTGATTAAAGGGAGAGGCGGGCAAGAGAATTTTCCTTGTCACTTTGAAGTTGTTTTTGTAATTCCCCTATCGAATCGAATTTGTATTCGTCGCGCAAGCGGTCAATGATATCTATCTGTAACTCTTGGCCATAAAGGTCGTCATTGAAATTAAAAAAATGGATTTCGATACTTTCCTTTTTAGCACCCACTTCTAAGGGGGCCTCTTCCACCGTGGGATTGTACCCAATGTTCATCATCCCGTACACCGTTTGTCCGCTTAGCATACATTGAACAACGTACACCCCTGTTTTCGGTATCAATTTATAGTTTTCCTCTATGTGCAGATTGGCGGTGGGGAATTGGATTTTTCTCCCAAGGCCTTTCCCTTTTTTTACGGTGCCTGTAAGCATATAACGGTAGCCCAAATACTTGTTGGCGGTCTTGATCTTTCCTTCCTCGAGGGCATGGCGAATCTTAGTAGAACTTACCGAGACGGAGTCAATTTCCTGGGCAGGAATTTCTTCTACAACAAAATTAAAGGTGGTCCCAAAAACTTTAAGATCTTGAATATTTGCATTTCGGTTTCTGCCGAATCGATGGTCATATCCCAGGATAATCTTTTTCATCTTTAGGCCGTTCACCAAATTGTCACGCACAAATTGTGCAGCCGATAATCTCGAAAATTCCTTGGTGAAAGGGTGTACTATAAGATAATCCAAGCCCAACTTTTCCAAGATTTTGGTCTTTTCCCCGAGGGTGTTCAATAATTTAATTTCGGTATCCTTTTGCAATACCATTCTCGGATGGGGAAAAAATGTCAGGACCAAAGATTTTAAGTGTAATTCCCGGGCATTTTTGATCAGGCGTTCCAAGATTTTCCGGTGACCGATATGAACCCCATCAAAAGTGCCTATAGTAATTACAGTGGAATGTTCTTTATCGAATTTGGAGATGCTTTGGA
>JALHST010000211.1 GCA_022865355.1 Maribacter sp.
CAACAAATATGGCGACCGAACTTTTTTTAGTGATAATTGGCCTGACAAGGGCAGAAATTGGTTGGCCACCATCGACCACCCGTATGACAAGGCCACTTGTGAATTTATTGTTACGGCACCGGCACATTACCAGGTCATTTCCAACGGATTGAAAATAGAGGAAACCGATTTGGCAAATGGCGATCGCCGTACGCATTGGAAGCAATCGGTTCCCATTGCCACGTGGCTTTATGTCCTGGGGGTAGCCAAGTTTGCTGTGCAATATGTGGGTCAATTCGACGGGAAACCTATTGAAACTTGGGTGTACCCACAAGACCGGGACGCCGGATTTTATGATTTTGCCCTCCCTACCAAAAGCGTTTTGGAATTTTACAGCGATCGGATCGGACCCTTTTCCTATGAAAAGTTGGCCAACATTCAATCGAACAGTGTAAGTGGCGGTATGGAAGCCGCATCGGCCATTCTTTACAGTGAAAACTCGGTAGTGGGCGATCGGAACGAGCGCTGGCGCAATGTGATCATTCATGAGATCGCCCATCAGTGGTTCGGAAATGCAGTTACAGAGTATGATTGGGACGATGTCTGGTTGAGCGAAGGCTTTGCCACCTATTTTACCTTGCTTTTTATTGAGCATGCCTACGGCCATGATGCCTTTCTGGACGGACTCGCAAAAAGCAAAAAAATAGTGGCGGATTTTTATGCGAAAAATCCGGGGTATCGCATTGTACATGATCATCTCACGGATATGTCACAAGTAACCAGCATACAAACCTATCAAAAAGGAAGTTGGATCTTGCATATGCTACGCGGGGTTGTTGGTACCGACGTTTTCTGGCAAGGAATTCGATCGTATTATAAAAAATATAAGGATGTGAATGCCACCACCGATGATTTTCGGAGGGAAATGGAGGAAGCTTCCGGTTTGAATCTCGAACCTTTTTTTCGACAATGGCTGTACCAACCCGGCACATTGAAATATAAGGGCACCTGGCAATTCGATATAAACAAAAAGGAAGTCACAATAGTTCTTGATCAGGTGCAGTCGGATGGCAGTTTATTTAAAATGCCCTTGGAAGTCGGGATATACGGGATGGAAAATAAATTACAAGTCCTCAAAAAGCTGCAAGTGGAGGAAAAATCGAACGTCTTTACCTTTTCGGTGGATTTCGAACCGGAAAAAATTGTTCTGGACCCAAATTCATGGGTGTTAATGGAAGCTGACTTTACCGAAAAATAATAGGTCAGACCTTACTGGGACCGAAATCTATAAAACAAAGTGCCCTATCGATCCAAATTGAGACCCGTGAATTCAAGTGCCATTTATAAACGGGATGAGGTAATCCTATGCTACACATTTGCCGAACGCAGGCCTGGGATTTATTGATAAACGGTTGGTTGATGCCAAGGAATTCATGCAGCTCGTAAATAAGCGCAATCCTAACCTTTTGCAAAGGATTTTTTATAAAAAATTTAAAGAAATAGCAGTTTTATTAGGATTTCTGCAAAAAAATCGTAGATTATAAAGAAGAAACAGTAATTAAAACAACTATATGAGGCAACTTAAGATCACCAAACAAATTACCAACAGAGATACCAAATCCTTAGAAAAGTACTTTCAAGAAATATCAAAAATCGATTTGATTACCGCAGAGGAAGAAGTTGAACTGGCCAGAAGAATACGTGAAGGAGATCAAATTGCCCTAAATAAATTAATAAATGCCAACTTACGTTTTGTAGTTTCGGTGGCAAAGCAATATCAGGGAAACGGTTTACGACTTGCCGATCTGATTAACGAAGGAAATATCGGACTTGTCAAAGCAGCCAAACGTTTTGATGAAACGAGAGGTTTTAAATTTATCTCCTATGCGGTATGGTGGATCCGGCAATCTATTTTGCAGGCGATGTCGGAACAATCGCGTATGGTACGACTCCCCCTGAACAAGATTGGTGAAATCAGCAAAATAAAGAAGGTATACTCTTCTTTGGAACAAGCCTTTCAAAGGCCCCCAAGTGCAATCGAAATTGCCAGGGAGCTAGATATGAGTGCCGCTCAGGTGAAACTCGCGATTAAAAATTCCGGAAAACACTTGTCTATGGACGCCCCTTTTGAAGAGGGCGCATCTTCCAATTTATACAATGTAATACAATCGAAAGAAACGACAAGTCCGGATGCTAAAATGATGAAAGACTCCCTTAGCACCGATATCAATCATGTCTTAAAAACTCTTCCGATTAGGGAAAGTGAAATTATACGGCTCTATTATGGTATTGGGGAACAAACCCCAAAGAGCTTCAGCGAAATTGGCGAGCTTTTTGATATAAGCAGGGAACGTGTTCGGCAAATTAGGGAAAAAGCGATCCGGATGCTACGAAAAAAATCACATAACGACGTTTTAAAAGCGTATTTGTAAAATATACCCACTAAAA
>JALHST010000212.1 GCA_022865355.1 Maribacter sp.
CCTGGAAAAAAGACAGATTGTAATGGAAAAAATGGCAATTTCATCGTATATCGGATTTGGATTAAAAATACAATTCCAAAGGCACATCCACAAAACGTATTTTACAACCCCTTTGTTTTATTTGTAACATTTTGTTGTATTTATTATTATTGATCGGATATTTTTTGCGTAATTCAGACAATAAACTAGCTTTGTGCCAAATTACGAGACTATGAACAATGCCGATCTGTTGAAAATCGCAAAAACCTATGGCGACCCTGTTTATGTGTATGATTCTGAAAAAATTATATTCCAGTTCAACCGCTTGACCAATGCCTTCAGCGATGTAAAACGATTAAAATTAAATTACGCCGCCAAGGCCCTAAACAATATTGCCATTTTAAAGCTAATGAACAGTTTGGGAAGCGGCTTGGATACCGTCTCGATTCAAGAAGTTCAATTGGGTTTGCTGGCCGGCTTTAAACCACAAGGTATCATTTTTACGCCCAATGGGGTTTCGTTGGAGGAAATTGAGGAAGCCGCAGCACTGGGGGTTCGTATCAACATCGATAACCTGTCCATATTGGAGCAATTTGGGAGCAAACATCCTAAAATTCCGGTTTGTATCCGCATCAATCCACATGTGATGGCGGGTGGCAATTCAAAGATTTCCGTGGGTCATATCGATTCTAAATTCGGCATAAGTATCCATCAAATACCTCATTTATTGAGGATCGTGGAACTCACAAAAATGAATATCAATGGCATTCATATGCACACAGGAAGTGACATATTGGATATTGATGTATTTATCTATGCCTCCGAAATTCTATTTGAAACCGCCAAGAATTTCAAAAATCTCGATTTTATTGATTTTGGCAGCGGCTTTAAGGTGCCTTACAAGGAAGGGGATATCGAAACCAACGTAGAAGAATTAGGAAAAAAACTGAGCACACGGTTTAATGAATTCTGTACCGAATATGGCAGGGAATTGACACTCGCCTTCGAGCCCGGTAAATTTTTGGTCAGTGAAGCGGGCTTTTTTCTGGCGAAGGTAAATGTCGTAAAACAAACCACCTCCACGGTTTTTGCAGGAATCGATAGTGGTTTCAACCACCTTATTCGGCCCATGTTTTATGGGGCGATACATCGCATCATCAATATTTCGAATCCGGATGGTAGGGAACGTTACTACTCCGTAGTCGGATATATCTGTGAAACCGACACTTTCGCAAATAATCATAGGATCAATGAGATTTCGGAAGGGGACATCCTCTGTTTTAAGAATGCCGGTGCGTATTGCTATACTATGGCAAGTAATTACAATTCGCGATTTAGGCCTCCCGAAGTGCTATGGCATAAGGGCAAGGCCCATTTGATCCGTGAACGGGAGTCTTTTGATGACTTGGTTAAAAACCAGGTGGATGTCGGTGAATTGTTCGCTAAGAAATCGGAAAAGGCGCACATGGGCGTAAAATAACCTTGGAATTCGCGGATACGGGTATTTGGTCGAAAGCCTAGCGCGAACAGAATGGCGGTTCATTGTGTTTTTTGGACCTGAAAACCATTAATAGGGTGTACTTATTGGGTTCCTTTGAAATAAAGTTGGGGTATTTTCGTTAATTTTGGTAGTTATATAAGACGAACGATTTAAATAAGGTGCCACTATGAAATTGTATATTCGCTCCATCCATAAATTACTTTTTGTTCTTTTCATAGGAATCTCCTCGTTGTCACTTCATTCCCAAGAGGTAAAATGGCTTACTTGGCAGGAGGCCGCCACCTTGGCGAAAACCGAAAAAAGCCCAAAAAAAATATTCATCGATGTATATACCGACTGGTGCGGATGGTGCAAGAAAATGGATAAGGATACCTTTCAAAATGAAGAAGTAGCCGCTTATATGTCCGAAAATTTTTATATGGTGAAATTAGATGGTGAGGGCAAGGAACCCATCGAATTTAAAGGGAAGACCTATAAATTTGTGCCACAAGGCAGAAAAGGCTATCATGAATTTGCGGCGGCCTTGATGCAGGGGCGATTGAGCTATCCTACCACAATCTTTCTGGACGAAAAAATGAACATGTTGTCCCCGGTTCCTGGGTACCAAAAACCGCAACCTTTTTTAAACATCGCCAAATATTTCGGCGACAATATCTACAAGGATAAAGACTGGAAAACGTATAGTGGGGACAGCAAATAAAGCTACATTCCGAAATTTCTTTCATAAGAAATAGTGTCTACTTAAGAAGCCTTGGCCAAAGTCATAATTTAATTACCCGAAAAAATCCGATTCGTTGGCCATTCGCCATCAGCTGCACAAAATATACCCCTGTACTCTTATCAACCAGCTCAAAACTGATGGAGGCCGCATTCATAAATCTACTTTTTGCCACCACTTGTCGCGGTGGGTTCAAGACCGTCATTTCGATTTCGGCGTATTCCTGTCCCAGATCAATGAATATTTGATTCGTTGACGGATTGGGATACAAAATGCCACCTTCCGGAATGAGTATCTCCTTGATAGGCAATTCCTGGGTCGAATAGCCCTCCCCTGGACTTGTACAGCCTTTTGTGGGCTCGGCATCGGCGTATCCGTCGGCATTTGCATCAAGATACCACAAGGTATCTGGATTTATGTTGTTATCCAGGTCATTGCAATCGGTCGTGGGCAATGCCGTTGCCGTATATCCGGTTCCCGGATTGTGACAGTCTTGCTGGGTCGTCAAAGTCGCATACCCATCGCTGTCGGCATCCAAGTACCATGTAACCAATTGGTGCACAGAGGCATCCGAATCATCGCAATCGTTGGTAGGCAGAACCTCGGTAGTGTAGCCGTCGCCAGGACTTAGACAGTTATCTACCGTCGTGGGATCCGCATACTGGTCCCCATCGGCATCCAAATACCAAGTAAACATTTGATGTACCGAAGTATCCGAATCATCACAATCGGTCGCTGGCAGAACGGCAGTAGTGTAGCCATCGCCCGGACTTTGACAGCTATGGACCGTTACGGGATCGGCATATTGGTCGCCATCGGCATCCAAATACCAGGTAAACCCCTCATATACCGAGGCATCGTTATCATCACAATCGGTCGCAGGGAGAACGGTAGTAGTATACCCTGCTCCTGGATTGGTGCAGCTTTGTTGCGTAACGATATCTGCATAGCCATCGCCATCATTATCCAAATACCAAATCGTATTCGGGTTGATGGTGGCATCGTTATCATCGCAATCGGTGGTGGGCAGCACTACGGTCGTATAGCCCGCACCCGGACTGCCGGTGCTTGTAAATGTGATGGGATGGGCAAATGCATCCCCGTCCGCGTCCAAATACCAAACTTGATTTGCCACTTCCTTTCTTTTTATGACCAAGGTGATATGTTTATTAAATGCCACCATATTTCCTGCGGCGTCGATTTGTGTAGTGGCGTCATTGCCGCTGTTTGGATGTTGGATGGACATGAAGAGAAAGCGGTAATCGGGGGAGAAGGTGATTCCCGTGGGCTCTGAGCCAGCTGGGGTCCGGCCAAAGATTTTTACTTTTGGGGATGCCTGTGTATGACCGTTTTCTACGACCCATATATAATTTTGAAGATCACCACTATCCTGAAATACCCATAAGTTTCCATCGCCATCAAAGGCCAAATTGTCATTGCCACTGCCCCAGTTAACTAATGAACTTGCATTTTCATGGGCAACCGTATACGAAGTATTTCCTACATAGGTTTCCACTTGAAGCACCGAAGTACCGGTTATGGGATCTGAATCCTGAAGGCGATACACACGATTTTCACCTTTCACGGCAAAATAAATCCAACCATCTGGCCCGATTTCAACATCTTCAATGCCGTTAAAGGCTGTCGCCCCTGCACTGGTACTTTGGGCTACCGTCGAATTCTGCTCGGCCGGTATGCCATTATTTATTTGGACCCAATTGCCGGGACCGTTTTTTAAACCTTTGTACACATAGAGCGTGCCGCTGCTGAGATCCTCGGCCGTGTCGGCTACGAACTTGTATAAATACCCAAGGTTGTCATCGGCCCCTTCATATAGGGTTCTTCTATTTTGATGGACGACGACATTCTCGTGTTTCATTTTGCCTAAGGCCCATCTTTTATCCAAGACCGTTTTGGTCGCCGGATCTATTTCAACACACCATCCTAGGTCGTGGTGCCCATCTCCATTAATATCTATATCAATAACGACTTCCTCACAGGATATGATCGTATTCCAGGGGGTTACCGTTCCCGAGCAATTGGCGGCCGTTCCTACAACGGCCGAAAAATCAACGCCTTGCGATCGAGTAACATTCCAAAGGCCATTGCCACTATTGAAATTAATGTCCAAAATACTAACCCCTCCGGGTGCAGCCTCCGCATTGATGCTTAGATAGCCATTTTCACTACTCCCATTGATAGGGACATAACCGGCAAAATCATTGGTATTTGGAAGCACACCGCCCTGGGTCAAGGGGTCTCCGGCCTCGATAAGCCTCTGAAAGATATGGGAGGATGGAATTATAAAATCGGTATTCTGAGGCAGGGGTTCGACGGATATAAAATCCCCGATAGACTGCTGGGCAAAAGTCGAGCAACTCAAAAGAAGGAAGAGTAGGGTTTTGGGATTCATTACCAGTTGCTTAAAACATATTGATCATGGGATATCACCATAAAATCAAGTTTTAGGTACAATCGAACCATCTCACTCTGACGAAGTTACGGAAAAGGTCAAAAGATTGGTGATTTTATCGATGATCTGCCCATCAAAATGCATTCTCAGCGGATCGAAGCGCGATCGATCGACGATTTGACCAGTGCCATCAGAAGGGATGGAGACTTTCAGTGAAAACGCCCATCAAGGCTATCTACTATAATTCGGGGACTCAGAAGTGATGGTAACATCATGGGGGTGACTTTCGTTGATACCGCTGGCCGTAATCTTTACAAATCGGCCTTTTTCTTTCAGGCTGGCAATGTCTTTGGCTCCACAATATCCCATACCTGCACGTAGTCCTCCAACAAATTGGTGAATGCTCTCGTATAAATCGCCTTTATAAGGAACGCGGCCCACGATACCTTCCGGCACCAGTTTTTTGATATCGTCCTCAACATCCTGAAAATAACGATCCTTCGAACCCTGTTTCATCGCTTCTACTGAGCCCATGCCCCGATACGACTTAAATTTTCGGCCTTCATAAATAATCGTTTCCCCTGGTGATTCCTTGGTTCCCGCCAAGAGGGATCCCAGCATCACGGTATCGGCGCCGGCGGCTATGGCTTTTGGGATATCCCCAGTGTAGCGAATACCTCCATCGGCAATTACAGGTACGCCGGATCCCTTGATGGCCGAAGCCACCTCTAGCACTGCCGAAAATTGTGGAAAACCCACACCGGCCACGACCCTAGTGGTACAAATGGAACCGGGCCCGATCCCGACTTTCACGGCATCTGCCCCGGCGGCTACCAAAAATTTTGCTGCTTCACCCGTTGCGATATTCCCTACGATGACCTCAAGTTCGGGGAATTTTTTCTTTACCGCCTTCAAAGTATTGACAACATTTTGAGTGTGTCCATGGGCCGTATCGATAACCACGGCATCTACACCGGCATTGACCAAGGCTTCGGTTCGCTGGACGGCATCGGCGGTCACCCCGATGGCCGCTGCAACGCGTAACCTGCCATATTGATCTTTATTGGCAATTGGTTTTTGGGTCAATTTTGTGATATCCCGAAAGGTGATGAGACCGACCAAGATATAATCCTTATCAACAACGGGAAGCTTTTCGATTTTATGCTCTTGGAGAATGCCCTCCGCTTGTTCCAAGGAGGTGCCTTCACGTGCGGTAACCAAGTTTTTTGAGGTCATGACTTCCGATATAGGCCGATCATCGTTTCTTTCAAAACGAAGGTCCCGATTGGTTACGATTCCGATTAATTTGCCTTTGGCATCGACAATCGGAATTCCGCCAATACTGAATTCGCGCATATTTGCCTTGGCGTCCCGCACCAAAGCGTTTGCAGGCAAGGTTACGGGGTCTAAAATCATGCCGCTTTCCGCTCGTTTCACTTTTCGGACCTTAAGTGCCTGTTGTTCGATGGTCATGTTCTTGTGCAAAACCCCGATACCGCCTTCTTGCGCAATGGCGATGGCCATACGCGATTCGGTTACGGTATCCATAGCGGCCGATACGATGGGTATGTTGATAGTTATATTCCGGGTAAATTGCGTTTGAATATTGACTTCCCTGGGGAGTACTTCGGAGTAGGCGGGCACAAGAAGCACGTCGTCGTATGTTAAACCTTCTCCGAGAATTTTATTAAGGTGGGCTTCCATGGCAATTAAGGATTAATTGCGTGCAAAGGTACTATTTTTTATTGGGATTCTTTCAGTCATGTAAAACAGGCTTTTTTAATAATTGGAATAGCACCAATAATGTAGAAACGACAAAAGTTGCCGTCATTAGAATTCCGGATATTATGACCACGTATTTCATCGAAGTCATTCCGAGCCAAAGAAAATAAATCCCTCCAAAAGTAAAAATGACCGAAATGAAGGGTTCTATCGTCAGAAAAAGCTTCCATTTTTTCGGCATATCGGCAATCCATACCAGTCCGCCCAAAAGAAAAAAGATAAATGACATGGAGAGTATATGGGTATGTATAATCGTTAGCATTTCCCTGGGGCTCTTTTTGAACTTCATGATTTCGGCCGCTTCATTTTCTTCATTACCAAGATAATTTTCTTCAATGCCATCTATCTGGTTCGAACTTGTTTGTGATACAAATAATAGACCTGTGTAAAACCCGATTGAAAGCACCATTACAAATGTCCCGATAAACATTTTTATTTCCTTTGGAAAGAATAGTAAGAGTCCATTGTATCTCATTGGAGTATCTTTTCGGATTGCAGCATACCAATGGCTCGTAAAAGCTGATCCATGGCATTCGTCATAGATTGAACTGAAATTGTCGCCCCTGCAATGCCATCAATATTTTCCCGATAGCTAACACGATCTTTCCCCGTCTTCCCCAAGAACTGTTTCAGCCATCTTTTGCTTCCAATTTCGCCCCCATATTCTTCCCTGTACGCCATAATTTTCAAATGAATTATTTCAAGATGAGTATTAAATATGACCAAGTAATCGAATTTGGCCGTTTTGCTGGGTGCCTGACCGAGAAAAATATAACCTAAAACCCCATTTTTACTTGAAATCTTGTAGAAATTATCAGGGGTCAAAGCGATTGGCAGCGAGGTTTCCAGATTCTCCGGAACCGTTACGGGATCGCACGAAAAATCGACTATTTCAAATACGTCTTGAATTTCCTTTTTCACTCTTTGATTCAAATCCTTAGGTAATTTGAAACCATTGGAAAGTAGGAGCATTCCAAAGATGATGATTATTGCTTTATTTTCCATTTGATCAAAAAATTATATAATTACCATGAATAGCGGTATGGTTCTTTACGAATGGCTAAGGGCTTATCTTAAGTACTTAAAACCATAAGCAATGTCGGGTCAGAACCAGACTCCGATGCCAAAATTCAATTGGTTTCTAATGTCTGCGCCTTCCAGCGCATTACTTTTAAATTGGTAATCTCCCTTTAAGACCACCCCTGGGGCAATATGATAGCTTAGTCCCGTAGTAACATCCGTTCTGTCATAGGCCTGATTTCTGGCAAGTGCACCTGCAGTAGCGGCATGCGTATCATACTTTTCAAAGCGTACAAATCCATATAGCCTTTGACCAAAATGTTGTGGTAATAAATTATAGGCAGTTTCAAGGTACCAACCTTTTAAGACACTGCCAAGATCTCTACCCGTCAAAAGATTGTACGATTCGGTTCCGGAAAGTGTGGTATATATAAGTTGACCCCTGGCCGTAAATCGTTGAAGGGCATAACGCGCATCGAGCCCGATCATCGAAATGCCAACAGTGGCTCCCGTTGTTTCGTTCAGTTCATGCGAAGCTTGGCTTTTGCCAAAATAGGTGGCAAGACCCATCCGCAGACCAGGAAGGCCATAATACTCCAATTTGGCGGAAAACGTAGGGGTATTGACGGTCGATTCGATGCCTTTTTGACGTCCTCCCCGCAAGCCATCGGCCCCTTTTAAAAATCCAAGAATTTCTCCCTCGGCATCGATTTCGGCAGATTTAAATCCGTTGAAGACATAGGCCTGATATCCAAGGGACACATTGTCAAATCTACCGCTGACCCCTACGCCAAGTTCACGCCAGGTCGACGGGACAATGTCATGATCCACGGCCGGCCGTTCAACACCATTAAAAGTAGTGGGCTCATGATATTCATTTACGATACCCATGGGCACAAGCATCAATCCCCCCCTTAGGTTGACATTATGGGCTACATTATAATTTATAAAAGCCTGTTCGACATAGACCTCTTCTACATGTTCGATCTCAATTTCGGTAACGAATTGAACTTTTTCATCAAAGCGATACCCCAATAAAAGTACCAAGCGGTGAACATCTAAGGTGCCATTGTCATTTTCTGGCTGTAGGTATTGCATTTCGCCATAGGCCCCTATGGTAACGGTCGATCCATAGTTTCCCGATAGTATGCGCTGTGCGGCGTTCAACTGTTTTTGGGGATCTAGCATGATGGAGTCGGTTTGAGTTTGGGCCCACACCAAGGAGGAAATTAGCAGGGTAGTAATGCATACGATACATTTCATAAAGCAATTTATTCTTATTTAGACTGACTTAAAATAATGTTGTTTTTTATGCAAATTTAAAATCAAATTTGATCTGCGCAAATTTTATTTATATTAATTCTAAATAAAAATACCTGGGGACCCTTTTTTCGTAGAAAACACAGGGGGACCCTTTTCGTTAAGAGCAATAGCTTGCCAAGAAACAAATAATTGCCCGCTAATAGCTTGTGCTGTCCAGCTCGGGCCGCTGGAATTTTGTTGAGACGTATAGAATTTTAACTTTAATATCTCGGGTTTTTAGCTAGTTATCACTTTAAAAAGTACATCTGCCAGGTATTGTTGACAAAACCCTTTTGCCATCTAGCCTAAAATCCTCCTCTGGATGCGCTAGACGATATATTTCAATTCGCCAAGGCTAATTACGATCCATAGTGTTCTCTAAAAGGAAGACCCCGTTCTTGTTGGCAATCACGATATCAGGTTTCCCATCTTTGTTCATGTCGGCAACGGCGATATTGAGTCCGGCACCGGAATCTGTATCAATGATATGTTCCTTAAAATAGGGTGGCCTGTCGGGCGTAAATTCGATCCAAAGCAAATACGGGGCATCCGCATCACCGGCATCGTTTCCGTTATGGGCTAGATATCGTTTGCCTGTGATAAGCTCGGCCCTGCCATCCCCATTCAAGTCTGCCATAATCGTTGAATGCGTCTGGGAGGTCGTGTTGCTGATCAAATGCGTGCTAAAGTTTTGGGAATCGGATTGTTCATGCCACCAGTTGCCCAATTTATGGGCCGAGGCACTGACTACATCCATTTTACCATCGCCATTGACATCAATCACTTGCATATGGGAACACGGTTCGCCCAAATCGGTCGGATGAAACACCCAATCCCCTGATTTTTTATCGGCCTTTCCTTCAAACCATCCTTCGCGAATAATCACATCCCCAAAACCATCCTGATTGATATCCCCATAGCCTATCCCATGGGAGTACTCTTCTGTTCCCGGCACATTTTCTGCACTAAGCGGGAAACGTTTCCATTCGGTTTCTCCCTCCCGCAAAGGGGCCTGAAGCCATACGATTTGTCTTTTGACGACATCGCCACAGAGTATATCGAGGCGTCCATCCCCGTCAATATCCACAAAATTGGGCGATTCATTGGAGATACCCATAGAATCGGCAATGACATGTTTCTGCCAAGCACCCGGCCTATTTTTTGGATTTTCAAACCAAAGCCCCGGCTTTCCAGGGTAATCGACGATGACCACATCGTCCCATCCATCCAGGTTTACATCCATACCTAAATTCAGGAAAGATTCGCTGTACTCCTTACGGGGATCAAAGGCTCTTGAAGGGGCCAATTCATGTTTTTGCCAAGAAGGGGCCTCGAACCAATAATACCCGGCGACGATATCTAATTGTCCATCCCTGTTCATATCGCCCACCGCAACACCTTCCGAAATAAAATCCCTGGTCAATGTGGTTTTTAAAAAATCATCGGAAGAAATTGCCTGCGCCGTGACGAATTCGGCACTAAGGCCAAGGTAGGCCACACCAACGATAAGGCTTGTTAAAATAGAAGTGTATTTGGTTTTCATATCAACGTATTTTATTTGGAGCCAATAGCATTGACCAAAGAATCGATCTTCATCTGGTAATACTGACTTTCATTCGAAGGTATTTTACCTAAGCGACCTTTTAAGGCCTGCAATGACTTTTTGGCAGCAGCGGTATTCATGGCCGCCACCCTCTGAATGGTATAGTCCAAGAGTTTTGGCGTTTTTGCCCTTTCCGCCATTTTTATGGCACGCTCCGTGTCTAATTCTGCCAAAGGTTCCATGGCATACCATACCATCAAAGGAAGGTTATGATCGGTTATGTCCTCCGATTTCTGAACAAGGGCGTCCAGTGCGTCCCATCGTTGGCCCGGCTCCAATCGCAGCAATGCCGAAACAAGATATAACCTGACCATAGCGGAACCATCATTTTTCGCCATGTCGACAAACTTTTCCATCGTCGCCTGGGATAGGGTCCTATCTTCGGTTATCAATTGAATGGCCCAACTTCGGATATACTCGTTTGGATTTCCCAGGAGATCAGCAAGCTCTTTATCGGTAAGTCCGTCGGTCACATGAAGTGTCCATAGGGCCCTTAATTTCCGAGTTACATCCGGGTTGTCGTATAGTATCTTTTTCAATGCTTTATGTACCTCGGGATTGGGGCCACGCTCTTGCAATAGGGTCCTTGCCTGCCGAACATACCACTCATTCTGATTTAATTGATAGTTTACCAGTTCGGTATCCGTAGCTTTCTTAAGATCCACCTGTACCCATTGATCGTTTTTATGGCTGATCTTAAAGATCCGGCCCAAGGTTTTGTCATGCACATCGGGATTCGGGCTATGGCATTGGTTCTGGTCGTACCAGTCAATCGCAAAGACCGATCCACTGGCGTCATATTTAAAATTGAGCCATTGTGACCAAGAATCGTTCATAATCAAAAAGTCCGTATTGTGGGAGGCCACATAGCCCGATCCGGAACGGGTGAGCTGATCATTGTTCAATCGTGCGCCATTGATATTGTTCATGAAAATCGTGTTCCGGTACTTCTTGGGCCAGGTATCCCCACCTAGATAAATCATAGCGCCGGCATGGGCATGGCCGCCCCCAGCGGCCGCAGACCTAAAATTCCCGGCATGGGGCCCGCGATCGCCCAGATAGTGGACGTGGTCTGCTATGGTCTTGATGTCATCGTAAGTATAGGGATTGTAATGTTCCCCTCCTTGTCGTTGGTATCGGGCTCCCTGAATGATATGGTACATATGCGGAATGACACAAACGGTAATAAACGCTTGGCCATAATCGTTAAAATCGATTCCCCATGGGTTGCTAGTGCCTTCTGAAAAGACTTCGAACTCGTGCCTGGTGGGGTGGTAGCGCCAAACGGCCGCATTTAATTTGGTTCGTTCATCATCGGGGGTCCCTGGTTTCCCAACATTGGAATAGGTAAATACCCCATGAACCCCATATAACCAGCCATCCGGACCCCATCGCAGGTTATTGAGCACCTCATGGGTGTCGTCGACCCCCCAACCATCCAGTAGTTTTTGTGGTGGCCCTGCAGGGCGGTCATTTTCGGCATCGATCGGGATAAATAACAAATAGGGGGCCGCACCCAGCCATACACCCCCCATACCTACTTCGATACCACTCACCAGGTCAAGGCCTTCGGTAAAAACCTTTCGTTTATCCAAGGTACCATCCCCATTGGTATCCTCAAAAATCAGGATACGGTCCTTGCCTTTTCCCTCTTCGGCCGGTATGGGATACGTATGGCCTTCCACCACCCAAAGCCGTCCCTTTGCATCAATGGTAAAACTGATGGGCCTAACAATATCGGGTTCAGCAGCAGCCAGCGTAATCTTGAAATCTTCGGGCAAAGTCATCACTCTGGCCGCTTTAGTGCCGGACAGCCCTGAATGCAACACGGGGTCCAAAGGCGGCATGACGACAATATCTCCTTGATGGAGTTCATTCGGGAAATTAGGACGTGTTGGATAGAACCGAAAATCATCAAAACTGATATGTGCCATTTTATCATCCCCGATATAGGAAATAGGGGAAGTCCCGGTCTCATTATCAATGATACGAATGAAGATGTCCTTGTTTAAATAATCCTTTAAATCGACTACGATAGGCTGCATGGTGGTCCGACCTTGTCCGGAAGAGGCAAAGATGACCTGCTTGGTATCGTTTGATACCAGCTCCACTCGGGTGTCGGCCAGGGCACCCCCAGAAATTAAAAAGGAGGCAAAAGGATGGGTTACTTCAAATGCCACCGAAGTCAAGGTGCCTTTCAACTTATAATTGGTAGTACCCCCACTGCTCAAAAAGTAATCGCCGTCAAACCCGATTTTCGCATCGGTCTCGTAGGCCGCCGATGGACCTGTAAAAAGTGCATTTTTAAAGGCGTCTTCAGTAGCGGTCCAATCGCTGAGCGTGCCCCTTTCAAACCCAAGGTTTAGAGGTTTTCCATCTTTCTTTGGTACGATACCGATCATCGTGGGAGCGGTAATATTCCCTTCGACAATTTCAAACTTGCCCACCATGCCTGCGGCACGGTGCCCTGGCACGGTACAAAAATAGATGTCGTCGGAAAGGGCCGTAAAGGTAATGCTGGCACTTGAACCCTTCTCCGATAAAGTGGTACTCTTGATGCCCAATTTTTCCAAGGATATGTCGTGGGTCATTACTTCCCCATCAGTAATAGTGATTCGAACACGGTCGCCTTTATTGGCCTTTAGGGTAGGGTTTCGAGATCCATCCTGGGCAAAATATCCCAACATGGTCGCTTCTAGGGCATATTCACGATCAATAATCGTTGAGTCACGAACTAGGTTCTCAGAGGAATCGCCTTTGGTTTTTGGTCGACAGCAAATCATTACGCCAAAGAGTAGTGCGAGCAAGCTAGTGACAGAAAATAAACGGTATTTTCTCATTTTGGTCGGTTTGGTTCAATACTACTCTAGAATTGTGGTCTTGCGATATTTATTTATTCAAGCACTTCCAAACGGATATTCTTAAAGGCAACTTCCGCCTTCCCACCTCCATGGATTTGCAAGCCGATCAAGCCAGACTGAGGTATATTGATATCTTCTTCGGTATAATCAACGGTTTGATGCCCATTTAGGTAGATACGTATCCTACGATCCTCGGCTCGAATTTCATAATCGTTCCAATCGTCGATCTTTAGCCATTGAAGCACTTTAACCGAATCAGGCGCCATTAAGGTTAGGTTCCGGCGTGATTCATCATAGAGACTTCCCCAATAACCTGCTCCCCAATCGGCCTGATACCCGGTCATTTCATAATCGGGATCTTCGAGGCGCTTGCTACGAAATTGGATGCCTGAATTAATAAAACCTTCATTTCCGGTCAATTTTATTTTTAATTTCAGAATAAAATTAGAATAGGATCGATCGGTGCATAAGAAATCATTATGGGGCACTACGGTTTGGTTGGAGCCTCCTTTGATGACCCCTTTTTCAATGCGCCAAGTATTCAGGGTGTCCCCTTGCCAGCCCTTAAAAGTCTTTCCATCAAACAGTGCTCGCGTCTTCCCCTCTGTTTGGCCATGCCCAGCCCAGAAGATACAAAGAAGTCCAAAATAAGTGAGGAACAAACGCATCAGCTTTTGCTTTCGCAGTATTACAATTCGATGAAGGGTTTGAATTGTTTGACCCATCTCTAGTTTCTAATTCAAATCGATTGCCTTTGACATTGCAGCAATGGCAATCAGCCCAGTTTAAAAATAAAGATTTAATTCTAATTTGGCGGTATTATCTTTTGACTTTCATATAGATATTTTCCCAGACAGGAAATAATGCGCTTACAAGTCAAACAATTTCAACGTATATTTTAGGAATATTTCGAAAATAATTCAGTGGCTTTATTAAAGGCCGCCTCAAAGACCATCCAATTAACACCTGTATCGACTTTCTTTGAAGAAAAATAAGAAAGCATCTTTTCGGTCGGCATATTTCCGGTGAGCTCATCCTTGGCCATGGGACAGCCCCCAAAACCCTGAACGGCGCCATCGAACCTGTGACAACCCGATGTATAGGCCGCGACTACTTTTTCATGCCATTTGGTCGGGGTGGTGTGCAAATGGGCACCGAATTCTATTTCGGGAAATTTAGGAATCAGATTGGAAAAAAGATAGGCGATGGTGGCTGGTGTTGAAGTGCCAACGGTATCCGACAAGGATATGATTCGTGTACCCATCGTCGCGAGCTTTTCCGTCCATTCGCCAACGATCTCAACATTCCAGGGATCCCCATAGGGGTTCCCAAATCCCATGGAAATATAGGTAACCACCTCTTTGTTATTGGCCGCGGCAATCCGCAATATTTCTTGCAAGGCGTCTACTGACTGCGCAATCGTTTTGTGGGTATTGCGCATTTGAAAATTTTCGGAAATGGAAAAGGGATAGCCCAAGTAATGAATATCCGCAAAGCGAACGGCATCCTCGGCACCCCGTACGTTCGCCACGATCGATAAAAGTTTGCTTTTGTTGTTTTTGAGATCCAGCCTTGCAAGCACTTCGGCTGTATCCGCCATTTGTGGAATCGCCTTCGGGGAAACAAAACTTCCAAAATCGATCGTGTCAAAACCACAGCCCAATAAGGACTGCACATATTTTACCTTTTCCTCTGTAGGAATAAAGTCCTTCAAGCCTTGCATCGCATCCCGCGGACATTCTATGATCTTAACTTTATCGGGCATTAAATAGTATTCGACATGGATTGGTATACTTTTGACAGCGATCCATACCTTGGTTGATTAACAAAATTAGTACTATTTATCAGATAATAGAATGTAGATTCCGATCCCGACGAAAACAACTATTTGCATCCATTTCAAAAAAATACCGGCCTTCGAATGGGTCTTAATATATTTAGAAATACTGCCGGAAAGTAAGGCGATAAGTCCAAAAATGATAAATGCAATGCCCATAAAAAGAATTCCCAAAACATAAAATTGAAGAATGGAAGACATGGTGTCGCTAAACAGAAATCCGGGGAAAAAAGCCAAAAAAAATAGGGTCACCTTCGGATTTAGCACATTCATTATAAAACCCTGTTGGAATAATTTTCCGAGGGATTTTTTTGGAAAGCCGGCAGTGTCCATGAGTTGCAATGAAGCCTCAGACCGAAGTACTTTATAGGCCAAATAAAATAGGTAAAGTGCCCCGAATACTTTGATACCAAAGAAAAGACGTTCATTTTCCCTAATGAGGACCGAAATTCCAAAAGCCAATAAGGTAGTATGTACCAAACAACCGGAAACGAGACCGGCCGTTGTCGCCAAACCATATTTCTTGCCATTTGCGACGCTTTGCATCAGAACATAAATATTATCCGGTCCTGGGGAGACGGCCAAGGCTGCCGAGGCAACAATGAATGCAGAAAGAATGTCGTAGTTCAATCCGTTATTTTTTTAAAAACAGAAAAATACAAATTCCGCCTGACTCACACTGATTTTTTATATCTTTCCATAAATTGCGTGCTTTGAAATGCATCATAGGGCCGAACATACAGAAAATATTCAGTTGACTTTTGTCGCGATGGTATCTGCCGGCAGGTTTTCTGTTGATAATTCATGGTTGACTTAAACAAACACCCTACAGATTAAATACATAGGGCATGGCAGACAGGCACTACTTTTAAAAATTAAATACATAGTAACGATGAAAAAATTAGTTCTCTTAGTAATTGTGGTTCTTTCGGGCATATCGATGCCTTTCAATCCGGTATATCCCATGAATGAAGTAACGACTCAACAAACTATAATGTCAACAGCCCACGACAGTCTTCTGCGTCATGTGGTCCTTTTCAAGTTCAAGGAAGGGACTTCACCCGAAAAAGTGAAGGAAGTTGAAGCCGCGTTTAGCGCACTTCCTTCTAAAATCCCTCAAATAGTATCATATGAATGGGGGCTTAACAATAGTCCGGAAGGATTGGCAAAAGGATTTACACACTGCTTTTTTCTCACCTTCAAAAGTGAGGCAGATCGGGCAATCTATCTTCCACATCCCGATCATAAGGCATTTGGGGTGTTATTATCCCCTATTTTAGGCGATGTATTGGTTATCGACTATTGGGCAAACTAGGGTTTTATTAGGCCCGCGGGTCGTTGAAAACCACCTAGGTTTATGGAATTTTAGTGAAGTTGGCTTTTTCGTTCCCAGATAGCTAAGAAAAGACCCGATTACCCACCCTGCATTTCATACCGCTCGAGCAACGCCTGATTTATCCGTTTGACCAAACTTGGCCCTTCATAGATAAAACCGGTATAGATTTGAACAAGATCAGCGCCGGCATTCAATTTATCCAAGGCGTCTTCAGGGGAAAGGATACCTCCTACCCCAATGATCGGAAAGGCTTTATTGCTTTTGTCTGCGAGATACCGGATGACTTCGGTACTTCGTTGGGCCAATGGTTTTCCGCTTAGCCCACCTTTTTCTTCGGTATTCACTAAGTGTGACTTTAAACTGGTGCGTTCAATGGTGGTATTGGTCGCAATAACTCCAGCAATCTTGGTTGACACAACGATGGTTATGATATCATTTAGTTGGTCATTCGTAAGATCTGGGGAAATCTTTAATAAAATTGGTTTCCTTTTAGATCGGGAAGCAAGGGCACATTTTTCGTTTTCCTTATTCAGTTCCTTCAATAAGGCCGTCAAAGGCTCTTTTTCTTGCAGTTCGCGCAGGCCTGGTGTATTCGGGGAGCTTACGTTTACCACAAAATAGTCGACATAATCAAAAAGGGCATCAAAGCAAATAAGGTAGTCTTTGATTGCTTCGTCGTTCGGGGTCAATTTGTTTTTTCCAATATTCCCGCCAATTAGTATCTTGTGTTTCTTCTTTAATCGCTCGACCGCGTCAAAAACCCCATCATTGTTGAAACCCATCCGGTTGATAATCGCTTCATCGGCTTGTAGACGAAATAATCTTTTTTTAGGGTTCCCTTCTTGCGGTTTCGGGGTAAGTGTGCCGATTTCGACAAAACCAAATCCAAAATTAGAGAGTTCATTGAATAGTTTGGCATCCTTGTCAAAACCGGCCGCCAATCCGACCGGATTGGCGAATTTCAAACCAAAAACAGTTCTTTCTAAACGTGGGTCATTCTTAACATATACTGATTTTAAGAGGGGGGCCATACCCAGATTCGATAAAGCCTTGATCAAGTAAAATGTCAACTGATGCACACTTTCGGCATCAAACAAAAAAAGTAGGGGCCGAATTAAAATTTTATACATGAAATACAGTAGGGTTTCGCCAAAAATACAAACTTCGTGTAAGTATTTCGAGCATCACTAATAATTTAATGAAAAAGCTTTCGCCTTTATTCTGGGTCCGGAACGTTCTTTATGGGTACTGGTGCGATTTGTATTGGTTCTCGCAAGGCCTCTTTGCACAAAGCCAAATAGCGCTGATATTGTTTGGGATTAAAAGTAGTCAATAGTTTTTTGTCAGCATCCAATACCGTATTGACCATATTCAGCTGCAATTCGCGATACTTTTTGGCTAAAACCATCAATTCTTCCTGTGTACTTTGGGGATGTTCCTTCAATAATTTTTGAATCGCGGCATCAATTTGGCCAGTCTCCAAGGCCAATTCCTCCTTGATTTCTTGCATGGTAACCTGCTGTTCTTCGTTGAGTTGAAAAATCTCGACGATGATATTCGAATCAGTACCACCGATATTCAAAGAGCACTTTTGGGCGTTCGCCAAAAAGCTCGAAAATACCAACGCGGCAAAAAGAAAAAAGGTTTTGGTGTACATACTCTTGAGTAGCATATTGCTATTGTTTAAACAGTATTTTTGTGCAAAAATTATTTCCATGCAGCACATAATAGATCGCTTTATTAGCTACGTTACCATTGATACGCAGAGCAATCCCGATTCAAATGCCACGCCAAGTTCTGAAAAGCAATTTACCCTCGCCCACAAACTCGTCGAAGAATTAAAAAGCATTGGCATGCAAGATGTTGCCATTGATAACAAGGCTTACGTAACGGCCATGCTTCCCGGCAATATAAAAAAAAAGGTGCCCACAATTGGTTTTATCGCCCATTTTGATACGTCTCCTGATTTTACGGCCGAACATGTCAAACCCCAAATCATTAAAAATTATGATGGAAAAGACATTTTACTCAATAAAAAGGACCAAATAGTTTTATCTCCTGCGTATTTTGAGGATTTATTACTTTACAAAGGTAATACCTTAATTACAACTGATGGAACCACCCTACTAGGCGCAGACGATAAAGCTGGCATAACCGAAATCGTCACGGCTATGGAATTTCTTATCAAACATCCGGAAATAAAACATGGCACGATAAAAGTTTGCTTTACCCCCGACGAGGAAATTGGTCGTGGTGCCCATAATTTCAATGTGAAAAAATTTGGCGCAGACTGGGCCTATACCATCGATGGTAGTCAAATTGGCGAACTTGAATATGAGAATTTCAATGCGGCCAGGGCCAAGGTTACGATTAAAGGAAAAAGTGTACATCCGGGATATGCCAAGAATAAAATGGTGAATGCCATCAGTATTGCCGGTGAATTTATGACCGCGCTACCCGCTTCCGAAACACCGCAACACACCTCGGAAAGACAAGGCTTCTTCCACATTCATCATATAAAAGGAGAGATTGAACTGGCGGTACTTGACCTAATTATTCGCGATCATGATACGGCAAATTTTGAACAGCGCAAGCAGTTATTAAGAGCCCTAGTTGAAAAATTCAATCGTTTGTACAATGATTGCATCACCTTGAAGATCGAAGATCAATACTACAATATGCGCGAAAAGATCGAACCCGTATTTCATATCGTGGAAATCGCCAGAGAGGCCATGCAGGCGGTCGGTGTGGTTCCCATAATTAAACCCATCCGCGGAGGCACCGACGGGTCACAGCTAAGTTTTATGGGCTTGCCATGTCCGAACATATTTGCCGGTGGGCACAACTTTCACGGTAAATATGAATACGTTCCTGTAGAAAGCATGCAAAAAGCCATTGAGGTTATAGTAAAAATATGTGAAATCACGGCTCAAAAATCTGGATAGAAGTAGTTCAAAAATTGAAAATCCTTACTTACGTATCAAACGAATATAACGCTTTTCGTCCCAACCAAAATTAAAGCCGTCATGGACACATCTTAAAAAATCGAGGCATACTACGCAAAACAAAATACGTTCAAAGATGGACTCGCTATGTTGCGCGCGCTGGCCCTTAAAACAGAATTAGAAGAAAGCTTAAAATGGGGGTCGCCGGTATACACCCTTGACAAAAAAAATGTTTTGGGCCTTCTCGCGTTTAAAAATCATTTTGGCATATGGTTCTTTCACGGGGCATTACTAAAGGATCCAAAAAACGTTTTGCAGAATTCACAGGAAGGAAAAACCAAGGGAATGCGGCATTGGAAATTTTCATCGGTAAAGGAAATCGACCAAAAAGAGGTATTGGCCTACATCCTCGAAGCCATCGAAAATCAAAAGAAGGGCATCTTGCTCATTCCTAAAAAAAAGGAAAAGGGAAAATTTGAAATTCCAGAACTATTGAAAGAGGCCTTAAAAGTAAGTAAAAAGACTTCGGAGGCTTTCAGGAAATTAACCCCCTTTAAGCAAGCCGAATATGCCGAATATATCATCGAGGCCAAACAGGAAAAGACAAAACTTTCTCGATTGGAAAAAATACTACCATTGATTTCCGAGGGTGCAGGACTCAATGATAAATCAGATAACTTTGGAAATTCCAAATTCCAAATTTCAAATTCCAAAAAGGGACGATAGTCAATTGGGATTTTGAATTTTTAATACTTATACCATGGGCAATTTCCACCCGTTGTGATACTGGGCCTTTAAAAATTCATTGGCCGCATCTTGCTTGAATTTTCCTGTGGCCGTATCCCAATAAATTCGATCCCCGGTCTTAAAGGCCACATTCCCCATATGGGAAACCAAGGCTGCATCATAGCCTACTTTGATAGGCGCATGCAGTTTGGAAGCATCCCGGCTTTTGACGACTTCGATAAAATTTTGCGTATGCAGATCTAGTCCGCTGCCCTCGCTTTTTTGCAAGGGTATCTCTTCCATCTTAGGAGTGCCCTCTTTTCCCCAACCTGCAAATTCCCGTTCGGGAATCACTTCCCATCCACCTCGGTCTAATACCAAGGTGCCATTATTACCAATAAAGGCAATACCATGATTGCGACCATAGTTGCCACCGTCGATTCCGGTTGCATGCTCCCAAAGAATAGAAAATTGATCATATTCATAAACCGTCTGCAAGGTATCGGGGGTTTCGGAGGCATCATCGGGATAAGCGAATTTGCCGCCAAGAGCCATGACCGATTTCGGGGTGCCGGCCTTCATCCCATAGAGCGCATAATCAATAAGGTGAACGCCCCAATCGGTCATAAGTCCGCCTGCATAGTCCCAGAACCATCGGAAATTGAAATGGAATCGGTTCGGATTGAAAGGCCGTTGTGCAGCAGGCCCCAACCACATAGCATAGTCAACCCCATCGGGTGCCAGGGTATCGGGCAGAATGGGCACGGGTTTCATCCATCCTTGATAGGCCCAAGCCTTGGCCAAACGAATATTTCCCAATTTTCCCGAATGAACAAAATTAATCGCCTCCAAGAAATGGGGTTGGCTCCGCTGCCATTGGCCTATCTGGACCATACGGTCACTCGCTCCGACATAGTTCAGCATGATATTGGCCTCCTCAATCGAATTGGCGATGGGCTTCTCACAATAGACGTCTTTTCCGGCTTGTAACGCATCGGTAAGAATCAAGCAATGCCAGTGATCAGGAGTACCGACGATTACCACATCGATATCCTTGTTTTCTAGGAGTTTACGATAATCCCTATACCACAATGGTTTTTTAATCCCGGCTTTGGTCAGATCTTCGGTTCTTCTCCTAAGTACATTTTCGTCTACATCACAAAGCGCTATAACGTTCACTTCGCTCATTTTCAACATGGAACTCAGATCACTAAAGCCCATGCCATTACATCCTATTAAAGCGGCATTAATTTGATCATTTGGACCAACCTTTCTTCGCAATGTGGCCAAAAGTTCCATTGGGAATAAGAAAGTAGCGCCAGCCCCGGCCAAGGCCATAGTGCTTTTTTGGAGGAAGCTTCGTCGATTTTGATACATAGTGCTATATTTTAAAGAATATGAATATACTTATTTTTTTAGGATGACGTATAAAAAAAGCGCCGACTTATGATCGGCGCTTTTTTAATTTATGGGTCGAAACCTATTTCTTTTCAGGTACATTCAATTTTTTGCTCATTTCCATAGAAATGGCCGAACGGTCAAATTTTAATTTTCCGGCCATGGTCTCAATAATACACGTAAAGTCAGTGTCATTCAAATCCATTACCTTGCCATGTAGGCCACTTTTAGTAATTATTCGATCGCCCCGCTTCAACTCGGCGGCAAATTTCTTCTCGTCCTTCGACCGCTTCATCTGTGGTCGAATCATAAAAAAATATGCCACCACAAAAATAAGAAGCATTGGTAGGAACTGTCCTATATCACCCATTCTAAAGAAATTAAATTAATAGTTATTAATATTATTGCGCAACCGGTCCTGCAGGAGCGGCTCCCTTAGGGTTCACAAAGGCCTTTATCCTCAAAAGTTCTTGACCCTTCTCGGTATTGGCAGTGACCGTAATCGTTTTGGTGACCGGGCCATTCCCCGAACCGTTGAATTTCACCAACAATTCTCCTTTTTCTCCAGGTGCGATCGGTGCATCTGGTTTTTTCGGCACAGTGCACCCACAAGTACTCTTGGCATCTGCAATGATCAACGGTGCATTTCCAGTATTCTTAAACGTGAATATCGTTTCTTGGGGCGTACCTTGTTCTATCGTTCCGAAATCGTGCTCTGATTCCTCGAACTCCATGACAGGTAGGTTTTTTGCCGCTTGGTCACGCTCGGCCGCAACGGCCACATTATCGGTCTTTATTTTACTGCTTGCATTTTCCTTACAAGAAATAAAGGCGAAAAGCGATAAAAGACCCAAAGATAAAACTGCTTTTTTCATATGGTATACTATTTTATTTTCACGCAAAATTAGAAAATATTTTTTACAACAGGCCCCTGCCTATTTTTTTTAGTTTTCCTTCGCTTCTATATTCCTTTACAAGCTTGTCTAAAACCCCGTTAATAAAAATGCTGCTTTTGGGCGTAGAATACTCCTTGGCGATTTCCAAAAACTCATTGATGGTAACTTTTTCAGGGATCGACGGAAAGTTCAGAAGTTCACAAATGGCCATTTTAAGAAGAATGGCGTCAATTTCTGCAATTCGGTCCTTATCCCAGTTCGGTGTCTTTCCTTCGATTTCCTCTACCCATTGGGCGTCGTTCAACAGGGTTTTGCTCAAAAGTTTTTTGGCATAATCGGCATCTTCCTCATCCTTTAATAGTTTTGGCAAAAAGAAGGACTCGTTGTGGGTCTCCTTCACTTTTTTGAACTGCTTGACAATAAAGGTATTCACGATTGGAAAGTCGTCGACCCAGGTTAATTTATCATCTTCAAAATATTCATAAATTTTTTCATTGGGCGCGATAATATCCTTATACATCTGTATTACAAAGTCCCTATCATCTTGATAGCTACTTTTAGGGGTCAACATATAGGCTGAATACATTTCGCTTTCCACAATTTCCTTGTAGATCAATTTTATGTATTCCTCATTGAGATACCAATTTTTGAGCTTGCGTTTGGCGAGTACGGCATTTAATTGGCCGTTGGCCGATATTTGATGCAGCAGTCGATTGTTGGCAAATTTCTCTTTATTGGGATAGCTGTCCGAAGTACTTACAAGATATTTTTTTGAGGAAAGTTTAACCTGGCTTATAGCCATTTGGTGCACTTCCGCCAACAGGCTTAACATCAACAAGTATAGGGTGTACATGTTCTCAATGCTCATCATGAGGAATTTCTCCTGTTTCTCCAAGGAATCATCCTTGGATTGGGTCAAGGCGTAGATGCATTGCATCACTTTTACCCGAATATGCCTTCTTGTAAGCATTTTAAAAGAACTTTAGATGCGATTAGGTCAAGTTTCACTGCGCAAAAATAACAATCTATTTAATATGCGGAACTAGATACAAAGTTTTATCTTATGTATTTAATAACATTTGCTTTTAAGGCAAACCATTATCTTTGGCACGTAAGGGGAAAACCACGCCCGTATAGTTGATCAGCCGAATGAAGGAACTTAAATATTTAAACAAATACTTTAAAAAATATTGGTTCAAGTTATTAATGGGTATTGTCATTACCATTATTGCGCGGGTATTTACCTTGGTCCTGCCACGCTATGTCAATAAGTCGGTTACGGCCGTGGAGGATTTTATGAATGGGAAAATTTCCGAGGTAGTAGCCCGTGAAGAACTTCTCAAATTCATTCTAATTATTGTCAGTGCGGCCTTGCTTTCGGGGTTTTTCACTTTTTTGATGCGGCAGACCCTTATCAATATCTCCCGTTATATCGAGTATGATCTCAAAAACGAAATATTTGATCATTACCAATTCCTCAGTCTTAATTTTTACAAAAAGAACCGGACAGGGGACCTCATGAATCGAATTAGCGAAGATGTGGGCCAAGTACGAATGTATGCCGGTCCCGCCCTGATGTATGGCATCAATACGATAACATTGTTTGCCTGCATTATTCCCATTATGTTCATTACGGCACCTGAACTTGCGACCTATGCCCTTATTCCTTTGCCAATTTTATCGGTATTAATATATCAAATCAGCATTATCATACATCACCGAAGTACCCGGGTGCAACAATTCTTGTCAAACTTATCAACCTTTACCCAGGAAACATTTTCGGGCATTTCAGTAATAAAGGCCTATGTCTTGGAGCCTCAAGTCAACGAGGAATTGAAGACGCTGGCGATTGATGGTAGAAACAAGAGCATGGACCTTGCCAAGGTCAATGCCTGGTTTTTTCCCTTGATGGTATTATTGATTGGGATCAGCAATATTTTCGTTATTTATATTGGCGGCAAACAATATTTAAATGGGCAAATAACTTCAGTAGGTGTTATCGCTGAATTTATCTTATATGTGAATATGCTAACCTGGCCCGTGGCCATTGTGGGCTGGTTGACCTCAATCGTACAAAGGGCCGAAGCCTCGCAAAAACGTATCAATGAATTCTTGAAGGAAAAACCGGAAATCGTCAATCTAGTACAGGAAGAAACCCCCATAAAGGGGAAAATAGAATTTAAAAATGTTTCATTTACCTATGAAGACACTAACATCACCGCCCTTAAGGATATTTCTTTTACCATAAATGAAGGAGATACCGTGGCCATTCTGGGTAAAACAGGTTCGGGAAAGTCGACGATCTTGGATTTGGTCGCCCGTCTTTATGATATTCAATCGGGCGAGATTTATATTGATGACCGTCCGATCAAAGAATTGAATCTTTATAATTTACGGGAAAGCATAGGCGCGGTGCCACAAGATGCCTTTTTATTTTCGGACACCATCGAGAACAATATAAAGTTCGGGAAGGAAAATGCGACCGTTGAAGAGGTAGTCACAGCGGCCAAAAATGCCGTGGTACATGATAACATAATGGGTTTCACTAATCAATACGAAACGGTTTTGGGGGAAAGAGGTATCACTTTGAGTGGTGGCCAAAAACAGCGGGTTTCTATTGCCAGGGCGCTATTGAAAGATCCAAAAATATATCTTTTCGATGATTGTCTCTCGGCTGTTGACACCGAAACAGAAGAAGATATATTGAATAACCTGAAGAAAGCATCACACAACCGTACCACGCTCATCGTCAGCCACAGGGTTTCATCGGCCAAAAATGCCGACAAAATTCTAGTCTTGGCAAATGGAATGCTTCTACAGGAAGGCACACATGACCAATTGAACAGTGTCGCGGGCTACTATAAAGAACTTTATAGGAATCAACTGTCGGAGAAAGAAAGTTAAAAAATTGTTGCTGGATACGCTTTTTTTTTTCATTTTTGAGGGATAAACACCTTTTATTTTAGGATAACTACAACTATACGAGATGGGCGACAAAGAATTAATGGATCAGGAAGAAATTTATTCCAAAGTTTTACGAGCTGGCAGAAGAACATATTTTTTTGATGTTCGAAGCACTAAGGCAGGCGACTACTACCTTACGATTACCGAAAGCAAAAAATTTACACATGACGATGGCTCATTTCATTACAAGAAGCATAAGATTTACCTTTACAAAGAGGATTTTGTGGCATTCAAGGAGCATGTAGATGAAATGATGGACTATATCGTCGATGAGAAGGGATCCGAAGTAATTTCAGAAAGACACCAAAAAGATTTTAAGAGAGAAGAAGAGGAACCCATAGAAAATGGCGAGCCCAAATCGACAGATAGCTTCACCGACATTGATTTTGATGATATTTAACCCAATAATAATTATTGCAATTTTTTTGAACGGCCCTAAATGCAACTAGGGTCGTTTTTTATATTGTAATCAGTATATATACCTCTTCAAATGAAAAAAATACTGCTTTTATTACTCTTTGTTACGCTTCAAAATTCGATGGCCCAAGAAGCCATAGATCTTAGTTATTACCTCCCAAAAGGTATAAGTTATGATGCCAATATTCCTACTCCGAAGGAGATTATCGGCCATGAAGTCGGGGAATGGCACGTAACCCATGATAAACTAATGTTTTACATGCAAGCCTTGGCAAAGGCAAGTGACCGCATTACCATAGAAAATCGAGGGGAAACTTTTGAGGGAAGACCCATTATCTTATTAACGGTCACCTCTCCGAAAAATCATCAAAATATTGAAAAAATCAGACAAGAACACCTTGCCTTAACTGAAAATAATGCCGCCTCACTTGCAATTGCAGATATGCCGATTGTAGTGTATCAAGGTTTTTCAGTACACGGTAATGAACCGAGCGGCTCCAATGCGAGTTTGGCCTACGCCTACTATCTTGCAGCGGCACAAGGCCCTGAAATCGAACAGCTCTTGAATAATACGGTCATTTTGTTAGATCCTTCCTTTAATCCCGATGGACTACAACGATTTGCGTATTGGGCAAATATGCACAAAGCCAAGAACCTCAACCCCGACCCCAATGATCGGGAGTACCATGAGGTATGGCCAGGGGGTCGCACCAATCACTATTGGTTCGATGTAAACCGGGATTGGTTGCCCGTTCAATTGCCCGAAAGCCGTGCCAGGATCGAAACATTCCATAAATGGCTCCCAAATATATTAACCGACCATCATGAAATGGGCACCAATTCAACCTTCTTTTTTCAGCCTGGTGAGCCGACCAGGGTACATCCGTTAACCCCTAAATTGAATCAAGAACTTACCGCTGAAATTGGCACCTACCATGCCAAGGCCCTTGATAAGATTGGATCCCTGTATTATTCTGAAGAAGGTTACGATGATTATTATTATGGGAAAGGGTCGACATTTCCCGACGTAAATGGCACGATTGGTATTTTGTTCGAACAGGCGAGCTCACGAGGCCATATTCAAGAAAGTGAAAACGGCATTCTAACGTTTCCCTTTACGATCAGGAACCAATTTACTACGGCCTTATCAACCATTGAAGCAGCAAAAAATATGCGGATAAAAATCCTGGAATATCAGCGGGACTATTACCGTGATATACAGAGTGAAGGCACCAAGAACAAGGTAAAGGCCATTGTATTTGGAGATACTAAAGACGCCGCCCGTGCATGGCATTTGGCCGAAATTTTACAGCGCCAGCATATTAAGATTCATGAATTGAACAATGATGTCACCCTAGGGGGTAAATCATTTGCAAAAGGAAAAAGTTACGTAGTGCCCATGAATCAGAAGAACCCACGATTGATTCGTGCGATGTTCGAAAAACGCACCTCTTTTACCGATAGCCTTTTCTACGATATCTCGGCCTGGACCTTTCCTTTGGCCTTTGACTTGGACTATGAGGAATTGGGTGTTCTTACCAACGCAGGAGCCGAAATAGAAGTTTTGGAACCGCTTAGTGGGGGCATTGATGCGCAAAGTAATTACGCATATCTTTTCGAATGGAACGAATACTACACCCCGAAAGCACTGAATGCTATTTTGAACATGGATATACGGGCGAAAGTTGCCAGGTCTCCCTTTACACTCGAAGGGAAAAATTATGATTATGGCACCATCATGATACCCGTTCAAAACCAAAAGCTGAACGCCAGTGAATTATATTCATTTTTGAATACGATCGCACAGGAAAGCAAAATACATATTAACTCGGTAGGTACCGGACTAACCAAAGGAATTGATCTGGGCAGTAATGATTTTGAATCATTGAAAAAACAAGAAGTCGGCTTAGTCGTTGGGAAAGGAATCACCTATAATGATGCCGGTGAAATATGGCATTTGCTGGATCAGCGCTATGACATAAAGGTCACAAAATTAGATACCGACTATTTTAGTAGCATTGACTTGAAGCGCTATACTGCGCTCATCCTTCCGAATTCATGGGGCAGTGCCCTCGACAAGAAAGCTGCTGAAAAAATAACGGAATGGGTAAAGGAAGGAGGCACCTTAATCGGATTTATGAATGCGGCAGAATGGTTCGCTAAAAACGATCTGATGAAATTAAAGTTTAAGAAAGATACCTTGGTGGCCAAGAATATTTCCTTTGAACAAAAGCGGGACTTTTTGGGGGCCCAGGTTACCGGGGGAGCCATCTTCGAGGCGAAGGTAGATAGGTCACATCCGATTAATTTTGGTTATAAAAATGACATATTGCCACTTTTTAGGGATTCTAATGTCTATATCGAGCCCGACAAGGAAAGCTATAACAACCCAATTAAATATACCGATAACCCCCTGCTAAGCGGCTATATCTCTAAGGAAAATCTAAAACTCCTTAAAAATTCGGTGCCGTTTCAAGTGCAACCCCTTGGGAGGGGACGCGTTATCATTTTCACCGACAATACGAATTTTAGGGCCTTTTGGTATGGCACGAATAAGCTAATGATGAATGCCATTTTCTTTGGGGGGATTATGTGATGTTTTCCTTAAGTGATATCCTGTACATTTTCGAACGCGGTTTTCAGAAACTCCTCGATAATGGGCACAATATAAAAGGTGTTTATTTTACCCTTGGGCGGGGTAGTTATTTCGCCAAGGTAATCGCCATGACCTCCGGGTACTATGACCAAATGGCTATTGGGAATCAGGCGATATAAGGCAACCATATGTTCCGGGCTCCCAATATCAAAATTGCCATTTATAATGAGTGTCGGCCGGTCGATAGAGCGCATTTGGTCATGGCTCCAACCTTTGAATTCCTGCATTCTGCGGACATCTTTATTGAACATATTGCGCAGGGCGACTGTACTATTGTTCACCTTGAGAAACGCCTCCTTATAAGGCTGAGGCAAATCGCTAAATGCGACCTCTCCTTTGAATCTTTCCCAAAATCCTGGAAAAACGCCCTCCCGATTATAGAAAGTGGAGCAAAGTATCAAAGCATTTATACGATGCCCGTGCCTTAGGGCCATTTCGATGGTCACATGGCCGCCATTGCTAAAACCCAAGAAATTCGCCTTTGCAATTTGAAGATTGTTCAAAAGTTGGGCGATATCATCGGCATCTTGTTGAAACGATAGATCTGCGTTTCGGTCATTTGTGCGTCCGTGCGCTTGTAGTTCGATTGCGATGATCTTTTGCTTTTTTGAAAGTTCCGGAATGATCCTGCCAAAAGAAGTCTGTATGGTAGAACCACCACCATGAATTAGAACCAAGGGCATGCCGTGCCCATATTCCTCATAATACATGCGCAGGCCATTTACCTCTGAGTAGCCTCTTTTAAAATTCACGGTCCTTTTATACTAATATCTTGTCAGTTACTTTTTTTTATTCGCGAAAGCCAAATTTTCCTGTGCCCTAAATTGAACGATTTTCGCAAGTAGGTCAAAGGGAATTGGATGATCAAAGGGAAATTGGATCGACCCCTTGCCTGTTTTATAATTTGACAGTTCTTTTTTGAATGCCTCATTGCCGGAGGGAAGCGCATACACCCCAATATGTTTTGCAAATGCTGCAAAGTAAATCAAGTCTTTACCATGAAGTCGGAAGGCCGGCATTCCATAACTTATTTTTTCTTCGGCTTCGGGTGCCACTTTTTTTATGGTCATCCGCACTTGCTCCAAAATTTTTTGAAGTTCGCAAGGAAATAACGCGATATACTCATCAATATCTTTGGGTTTCGAAGCTTGCATGCATTATGTTGAAAGTTGTTTCATCTTTTTCACTGCTTTTGGAAAAGTTTTCATCATAAAATTCTAAAATTTCATTTTGCTAACCAATTATACTATAAGTTCATTGCAACCAGCGCCTTCCGCGAAAACCATGGTCGATTTTGGGCCGGTTGGTATACCCCATAAAATGTCGCTTACTTTTTCTGTAGGCACCTTGACTTCAATCCTGAGTTTTAGGGGGATCATCAAGCCCCAATAATGGGTTAAAATAAAACGTCCTACGCTTCCATCAGTTCGTTGATCTTGAATTTTCTCGATTTCATGACCACTTGCATTACCTTTTCGGCCTTTTTGGGATCGTTCATCAATTTACCAAGTATTGTTGGAACGATTTGCCAAGAAAATCCGAATTTGTCCTTGAGCCAACCACACTGACTTTCACTGCCGCCCGCCGAGAGTTCTTTCCAATAAAAATCGATGTCTTCCTGCGTTTCACAACTAATGACCAATGATAATCCTTCGTTAAAGGCCATTTTATTGGATTCTACCCAACTTTTTCCCTTGTTATCAATCCCGGTTCACTGGTTACTGATTATTGCTCATTATCCACTGCCCGCTGCTCACTGCTCACTGTTCACTGCCTACTGGCCCTAAGATGGTTTAATTTTCTTCCACGTATTTTTTGAAATTATCAAGAATCGCCTGCCAGCCCC
>JALHST010000213.1 GCA_022865355.1 Maribacter sp.
GACATAGGGCTTTAGATCCATCGACTTGTATCGCATCACGACCACATACGCGCTTGCCGGGTCGTGGGGTGACACTTCGATACTATTTACAATGCCTTCCCCAACATTGGGCGGCGTTACGTTTTCCCAATGTTGACCGCCATCTTTGGTAAGGTGTACGAGGCCGTCATCGCTCCCGGCCCAAAGCACCCCTTTTTCATGGGGAGACTCTACCAAATACATCAACGTATTATAATTCTCGCCTCCGGCCGCTTCATTTGTATAGGGAATACCGCCGGGGCCTTGTTTGCTCTTTTCGTTTCGGGTCAGGTCGGGGCTTATTACCTGCCAGCTGTTGCCGGCATCGGTCGTTTTAAAGACGACATTGCCACCATGGTAAATGGTATTCCGGTCATGCGGGGAACTGATGATCGGTGCATTCCAATTATAACGGTATTTAAAATTTTCAGGTACGTTCCCAAGGTTAAGTTCAGGATATTCCTTGATAGGTTTGGCTTCATGTGAAGCTCTTACCCATTTCTCAATGATTCCCTGATAACACCCCCCGAACACAAACTCGGGATTATCGGGATCAAAGGCCAAATAGGCGCTTTCACAACCCGCTACCGAATACCAGTCTTTCCAATCGATGCCCTGGCCATTGGTGCGGCTGGCAATGGCGATGGCCGAATTATCCTGTTGTCCGCCATAGACGTTATAGGGAACCAGATTGTCGGTAATAACGCGATAGAATTGTGAGGTAGGTTGGTTTTCCTGTGTACTCCAACTGGCACCCCCATTGTTCGAGATATTGGCACCCCCGTCATTCGAATTGATCATTTTTTGGTTGTCGAACGGATTGATCCACAAATGATGATTATCCCCATGGGGCGTGGCAAGCGGGGCAAAGGTTTTACCGCCATCGATCGATCTGGTCACAGGGGCGTTCAACACATACACGATATTCTCATTCTGTGGATCGGCAAAAATTTCCATGTAATACCAGGAACGGGTAATGTTGATGCGGTCTTTATTGATCTGGTTCCATTTCTTTCCGGCATCATCGGAACGATAGACCCCCCCTTTTTCACCTTCCGCCTCGATCACTGCGAATACCAATTCCGGGTTCGCACGAGAGACCGAAATCCCGGCCTTGCCAAACTCCTTGGGAAGGCCTTCGGTCAATTTATCCCAGGTTGTCCCACCATCGTTCGATTTATACAAAGCGGAGCTTTTTCCGCCGGATTCCATCGTCCATGGATACCTTCGGTGCTCCCAAAAGGCCGTGTAGAGAATCAGGGGATTCTTCATATCCATCGACAGCGATGAAGCCCCTGTTCGGTCGTTTACATACAATACCTTCTCCCAATTCGCGCCGCCATCGTTTGAGCGGTAAATTCCCCGGTCGCTCGATGGGCCATACTGCGCGCCCTGTGCGGCTATAAAAATGATATCGGGATTGGTAGGATGGATGATGACATCGGAGATATGCCGTACATGGTCCAATCCGATATGTTTCCAGGTCTTTCCGGCATCGGTCGATTTATACACGCCATCGCCCATCGAGGTCATGACCCCACGTGCCGCATGTTCGCCCATTCCTGCGATGACGATATTCGGATTGCTCTCGGAGACACCAATGGCACCTACCGTCCCTGTTTTTAGGAAGCCATCGGAAACGTTTTTCCAGGTGATGCCATCGTCGACCGTTTTCCAAATTCCCCCGCCAACACCTCCAAAATAGTAGGTCATAGGCTGCCCGACCACGCCTGAGGAAGCCACGCTGCGCCCACCGCGAAAGGGGCCGATATTGCGCCATTTGAGGCCGTGGAACATCGAGTCGGTCAAGACGACTTCGGGCGTCGCCATTTTTGTTTTGCGTTTGCTTTGAGCATTGCCCAAAGGTATTGCAAGGGCAAGCACTAGGATTGTAATTAGAATTTTTCGGTTGGTCTTCATGAAATATGATATTAGTGTTGGTAATTTTTAGTTTAGGTCCTTGTCCAAGGCCAGTATCGTTTGCAACAAGACATTCGCTCCATTGGCCATATCTTCAGGGGAAGTGAATTCTTTAGGGGAATGGCTGATACCCCCTTTACTGGGCACGAAAATCATCCCTGTTGGGGCGATTAGGGCCATATCTTGGGCATCATGGCCTGCA
>JALHST010000214.1 GCA_022865355.1 Maribacter sp.
AGCAAAGAAAATATTTCCAGCGAGCAGTCCGGAAAATAGTGCAATAGAAAAAAACACCCCAGGCCAAAACTTGAAAAAAAAATTTCTATCCATTCCCCCTACTCACCCTCCTTTTCGATTATTCTGAAACTTGGCAGTTGGTTATAAATACGGGAACGACCATCATTACATTTTTAATGGTATTTCTAATCCAAAAATCACAAAACCGTGATTCGATGGCCGTACAATTAAAACTTAATGAACTTGTTGCTGCCAGTGCAACGGCAAGCAATAGGCTAATCGATGTTGAGGACCTTACTGAGGAGGAACTAAAAAGGATTCGCACGTACTATGAAAAAATAAAGGAGAATGCGAAAAAAGAAAGCTCCTTGCAGAAAAAACATTCGGTCGAGGAGGAAGAACAAAATCATAGCAAAAAAGAAAAAAAGGCGAATACAAAGCATACCAAAGGAAAAACCCGACAGCGGCATTCAAAGAATAAAAAGAAAAGTGCTCTAAAATAAAAAAAGTTAATCCTATCGCTTGAAATGGGTTAAAATTAACTTACGGTGCTTGACACCAAGTGATTTTTGAATTATATTTATCCTATCGTATTTCGGGGTGCTGTTGTAAACATGATGGCTGAGAATATACCCGACGGACTGGTAAGATAATGCTGACCAAGGAAAATAGGATAGCGAAGGGAACGCAGAATGGGTCAAACCATTTTCGTTCCCTTTGTGTTTTTAACCACTCGGTTTTGATTTTAACAGAGACTTTTATTGCTTTTTCCTATAAATTCCGAATTGCTAGGTATTTTTATTTTTTAGACATATCGAGCAGCAAATAGAAAATGAACAATATAGGCAGGTATGATAGAAGATATACTGATCAATTAGAGTGTAGCGCATTCATTTCGATCGGGAAAGTAACGTCCCATGGTCTCTGATCCAAAAACGTCAAGAAATTTTGAAATTTAAATACCGATGTGACAATGAAGGCATGCAATTTTGGGTAGAATCGGTTGAGAGGATCACACCTATAGATCCATATAAAATTTTTAAACGAAGAGGAATACCTATTTCTTAATAGCCCAAACCGCCAGGGGGTATTTCCGAAAAAGTTGATATCATCCTAGTACGACCTCCATTAGGGACTATTGTTACCGAAAAAGCCGCCCTGATAGGGGCGGCTTACTATTGCTTTAAAAAGTTGTTACCTGGTGCAATCGGCACCCCAAGATTCGCTACCCTTACTATACGCAATGACCAACTTTCCTTGGTCGATTCTAAGGGTTCCCGTACTGTCTACCAATACGTTTTGGTTCTTCTCCATTTTGATGCCCTTCAAACTTGGAATTCCGTCAGAAAAGTCAAAATTATAGGAATCCCCCACCTTGACAAGGGTTACACGCCCGTCGCTGGTGGTTATATCCGTATTGCTATTGGTTTCAGAATAACTTACCGATCCTTTATAAGTGCCTACAAAAAGATTGTCGTCCGTCGGATCATTGTTCTTACTACAAGAAGCTAACAGCATTGTTATCATAAAAATAATACCTGCTAATTTTATCGATTTATTCATAGTATCCATATTTTAAGATTATTAATTTGGGCCAAAGTTAGAGGCTCCATGAAATCCCGGATACTAATTATGGAAACTTTAAGATGGGCAAATGGCATTGCGTCAAAAATTTAAGCAAACCAGTCAGAAACGACTCGTACGATTTGCAAATTTGGCAATCGCGTACAGGTAAGCGTGATTTTTTTCTTCAGATGTAACAGTACAATGAAAGTTTCCAGTGTCTATTCCCCCTAGAATACTTTTTGGCGCTCTTTTTGCCCTATGATATAGGCTTTGCCCGCCGTACCTGTGGTTTAATAACCGAATGAGGACCTCATTCAGTTGCTAAAGAAGGAATTTGGGAGCACAATAGGTCGGAAGGTCTTCTTGCTGCGTCTGCCATGCCACAATATGAATACATAGTGACGATCAAAGCTTTCATCACTTCTTACTTAGATAGGAGCCTCTGTGACTCCCCATTTTTATTTTCCAGGTACCGTATAGTTATGCCTATTCGGTGCCCATTTCGTCAAAAGGCTTCCTGTCGTCGGACCTTTCTTTTATAGGTTCTCCAGAGGTCGGCAGGGATCCTAATTTTGAGTGTTCTAGTTTCTCCCGTATTTCGTCTTCCGATTCATTGCGGGCATAAATTTCTTCATCGATCTCATCGAGAATCGTTCCCATTTTGCGTTTGTCCTTGATCATGGCCCAGGTCATGATCAGGCTGGTGGCGATAATGACAAAAAGCAATACGCCCGATTCGAATGACTGTATATGCGCTTGCACTGGGATGGCATAGAACAAGAGTACGGTAATCAATCCCCTAGGGGC
>JALHST010000215.1 GCA_022865355.1 Maribacter sp.
ATCAGTGTGGCAAAGGCCGTGTACATTCTTTTTTCATTATTGAAATGCGCGTCAAGCCAAATACCTCCTTTAGCGGCTAAAAAGATGATGGCCCCCATTTCAAAGGCAATACCCGAAAGCATTGCTACGTTTTTGAGGTTATTTTTATTAGGAGGCTTTTGCTGGTTCATTGCTCGCGCTGGATGCCTTGCTGACTATTGAAGATTTAAAACCTCCTGAAGTACCGGAATGAGCGGTGCTCGTCGGGCTGCTTTGTATCGAGCCTGCTTTGCCTTTCATGTTGCAGGAAGCATTAAAGGTTGCCCCGGGCTCAACGGCCAATTTTGACACGGATACCGTGCCTTCAATTACGGCCGAAGATTTTAGGGATAACAGATCGGAGACCATTAGTTCTCCGTTAAAGCTTCCTTCGATATCGGCATTTACACATTCTACTTTTCCATGAATATAGCCATCCTTGCCAATGACCACTTTTCCACTGGTCTTAACATTGCCATCCAATTTTCCGTCAATTCTAAAATCAGCCTCTGAGATAATGTCTCCTTTGATTTTAGTGTTTTTTTCGATTCTGTTGGGTTGACCTCCTATTTCGTTCATAGTTCTGGGTTTTTTATTATCTGAAAACATTACTTAGGGTTTTGGGGTTAAAAGCGCATTCTTGTAATCTTGTAGGTTTTTATGTACTTGTATTGTTTTATAGTTGGAAGATAAAATTACGAAATTCTCATCCTTAATCTTATAATCCTTGTTGTTTTTTAGCAATTCGGCATAGCCCAAAGCGAAATCCTTGGATTTAAAACCGTGCACGACTACAAATTGGTCTTCCAAGGTGTAAATATCCTTCGAAACAATATTCGAATACCTAAGATCTTTAATCGATTTTTCTAGGCGCTCCATTAATTTTAAGGCTGCCTCATTATTTTGTCTTTTGAATGGGAACACCACTTTCCAATTCCCGGCGCCAGATGAGCCTTCCTCAGGGGAGAATTCCTTTGGTTCTAGTTTGGGCAACTGCTCGGCCACCATTTGTTCGGCTTTTTTGCCTTCAGGATGGTTCGGGTAGGTCAGGGCAACATAATTCAAGGCTTCCTTAAAGGGCTCAAAACCGTTCAATCTGCCAATGGCGTTTGCCTTGAGCATCTCAAATTTTGGCACAATGGGGTCGCCCGTATATCTATTGATATTCTCCTCGGCCCCCGTAATAACTTGTAAATACTCCTGATTTTGATATAGTTTGAACAGCTGTCCGTAACGTGCTTCCGGGGTATCGGTAGCGTCGGAAAAAATGGCCTGTGGATTCAAGAGAATTTCTGCATAGCGGGAATCGGCATGGTTGCTTATGATGTTTTCCTTCATGTTGGCCGCCAACGGACTTCCTTCTTCTTGGTAAATTTTATAAAGATTGTATTTCGAAGGAAGTATCAATCGTTCTTCGGGGTCCGAACGCAAGACATCTTCTAGCCGGGCGGCTGCCAACTGATTTTCTTTAAACTTTTCCTTATAGATCAATCCCAGTTGATAGTTGGCAAAATTGCGTTCAGTGCGAAGGCTGTCGATGAATTGGACATCCGAAGGGATTTTATCCATATAAAAAGCCAAGTTGTATTTTTCCTCCCCGACGGGCTCGGTATTTTCAGTATTGTTTTGGGCAACTGCCTGTTCTGAAGTTTCGGAGGGCAGCGTCGCATTTTTATTACTCCAACGCCAATTGTCTTCCAAGTTTCGATTGCCCCATTTGTTCGTAAAATCATTCTTGCCATATCCAAGGCTTTGAATGTTGTAGAAATAAAATTTACCCTTGTTTTCCTTCCCGCCCTTAGAATTGGCGAACGCCGCGAAGCCCACCGTAATTTTATCCTCTGCCTTTTTTGCTACTTCTTGATCTGCTTTTTTAATCCTTGCGATATATTCCTCAAAATAGGTAACACGTTCATCCGGGGTCATTTTATATAATGTGATGACACTATCGGCATGATGTACGATATCCTCATACTTAATGACATCCTCCAGATTATCTAATTTCTTTTTGGTGGTACGATATTTTTTTGTGTTTTCCGGGAGGTTCGTTAGAACACTGTCGTAATACAGCCCGGCGGTCTTGTACTTATTTTCATCAAAGTGAAACTCTGCCAGATTCTCGTAATTCAAGGCATTCAATTTCGGTTCATTTTTTGTAGCTCTCAACGATTTATTGAAATACGCCAGTGCTAGACTATCTGACCCTCGGTTTAAGTGATATTCGGCTACTTGTCGGTAGATCTTATCCAAGTAGGGACGGTTTTCGCGGTTTTCTACCATGCTCGTAAGATATTCGAGCATTTCTTCCTGATTTTCATCGGTAATTTCCGAATTCCTGATTTTCTGGATCTCGGCATTGATCATATACACTCGGGGCGAACTTCTTTTTAGTGCAATCACCTTATCAAAGGCATAATTGGCACTATCCTTATAACCCAACTGATCGTATAATTGCCCAATAATATAATAGTATCTACCCTTTTCCGGATTTTTTTTGGTGTAATACGAAGCGATCTTTAACTGCTGTAAGGCCGTATCGATTACCTTTAGGTTGATATAGGCCTGTGCCATCATGGCCCGGGCATCGGCATATTCCTGGTCTTTCAGCTCCTCGTACTTCAATAGGTTTTTAAGGTTCTTGATGGCAAGTTCTTCGTTATCCAAACGTATATTCACCTTTTCACGCCAAATATGGGCCTCGTTCAATTTATCGCTGTAGGTATATTTTTTAATGACATAGTTAAAGGCTTCCAGGGCGGGGATGTAGCGTTGATCAAAGTACCTCGATTTTCCCAATAAGAGAAAGGCCTCGTCGGTTTGCGGATTTCGCTCCTCATCTTTGATGTCCATACTGTGTTTTTGTATGGCCTTGGTGGCCTTTTCCTCGGCCCGGGTGAAATTTGGGTTGTTGTCTTCAGAATCTAATTTGATGTCCTCGGTAACTTCCATACGCTCAATGGGCAATACTTCCCAATAGTCATCCTGATAATTTGCATTGAGTTCTTCACGCCCCTGGTCAAATGCGATGTTGCCATTGTACAAGGTATTGTACTTGGTGTTAAGTGCATGCCAGTTTCGGTTGATAAAGGCATCTTTTTTGGTGGAACAAGCGCTGAATGCGAGTCCACCCAAAAGGGCAGTTAAAATGAATTTAAATGGAAGCTTCAAAATCGAATGTCTACGTATGTATCCTAAACTGAAAAACAACCGGATTATTATGCAGTTGGTCGAGAAAAGGTAAAAAATAGTATGGTCGTGGGTCCTTGCCAATTGTTTCCTTCGCAGACCGTTCGGTCTGTTCGCCTCGGGATTGATGCCCTATATAAGTCCATTTTTGCCCCTTTATGGCCAATTTTCTGCCATTAAACTAGGAGAAGGCCATTTTTTCCACCATTACATTGCTGCGAAACCGACCCTAGGGTATGTTTTACCCTTAGAAATCCATTTCGGCTTAGGGAATATAATACATTCAAAATTGAGTGCTCCCGGCCTTTCAAAAAAAGATGGTTCTACCCTATGCGATTTCTTCTTCGGGAGCAATATTCCCTGCAAAAAAGTTTTCCAATTCCTTTAAAGTTTGGGCCGAGGTCTGGATGTCCCTGACAACCTCCCCTTTGTTCAAAACTACGATGCGTTCACATACCTCGGTAACGTGAATTAGGTCATGACTTGAAACCAGTACGGTGACATCTTGCTGGTCGGCTAATTTCTTGAGAATGCCTTTCAAGCGAATCTGTGTGGTAGGGTCTAAGTTGGCAAATGGTTCATCTAGGATGATCACCTCCGGATTCCCAATTAAAGACGCAACGATTCCGGCTTTTTTCTGATTCCCTTTCGATAGGTCGCGTAGATACTTTTTCTGGCCTAAAATCTCCCCATGAAAAAAATCGGTGAATTGCGCCAACAAGGCATCAACATCGGCCTTGTTCCGACCCCTTAACTCTCCAATGAAATAGAAATATTCCTCCGGGGTAAGATATCCTATCAAAAAAGACTCATCAATGAAGGAGGAGGTAAATGGCTTCCAATCCTCGCTTTTATCGACTTGAACCCCCTGGTTGACAATATGCCCGGTGGTGGGTTGGATAAGATCCAACAAAAGGCTGAACAAGGTTGTTTTTCCCGCACCATTGTTTCCGACCAGGCCAAAGCTTTGTCCTTTGGGAATTTCTAAATGCCCTATGTTCAAAACGACCTGGTGTCCATACTTTTTAGTGAGGTTCTGTAGTGTTATCATACGTTTAATTTCTAGTTCTAAAACTATTATAGGCCTATTAATACTGACTTTCTTATAAATCTTATTTAGGATTTTTGCTTATAGGCCAACAGCGTTTTGTATTTCTCTTTTTTATAAATTTTCTCGATTTTTTTAAAAACAATATTCTTAAAGGCAAATCCCACCACGCCGGTTACGGTTACAAAAATATAGCCTGCGGTCGGATTTATGAGATAGTGCCCCAAGGCATATATGAGTAAGGGAAGAATTAGCTTCGGAATGGTCAACAATAAGGTCTTGAGGTTAAAAGACTGCTTATCCCCAAACGCCTTTTTATTGGAGGTCAAATCGATGGGCGTCTTTATGTACGCCCCGCCCCAAAGCACGAGATATGAATTTACCCCCATATTATATATGGCACCTACCAAGATCGCCACATAGGCCCCCCAGCCAAAATAGAGATAGAACGAAGCCAGAATAGTACTTATCAAGGTCGCAATAATGATCAGATACCATTTTGAGTTCAGGTAGTCCCTGTACATGATGTTCTGGCTCATCATCAGCGGATAGTACGAACTGTCCCAACTCGGTACATATTGTCCGAAGGTAAAGAGAAAGCCCCCCGAAACAAATATGCCTGCGAATATCTTCCATACGGGGCCCTCATAGGTCTCAATGGCCCCTCCGAAGAACAAAAGCCCATAAAAGAGGAACAGGATGCTCACCAATATAGTAGTCCTTGAACGTCTGTTGCGTTTGATGAGCTTGATATCGTTCTTTAGAAAGATTCCCAGGTTGCCAAATCGATCCAGCCACCTAAAATCCTCGGTCTTTGCGACGGAGGTCTTTTGGGCCAGGCCACCGTCTAGATACATGTGTTTTTTAAAATAGCGAAACGAAGCTACATACAGGAAGGTCATAATGGCCCAAGGGAAGATGGCCACCCATGGGAAATCGTACAGGGCATCAAAAAATGGGGCGGTATACACCGTTATATCAAAATACCCATAGTATTGACATAGTCCCAATACGGCAAAAAGCAGGGCGACCGGATACAGGATACTGTCTTTGTTGTTTAAGAGAACGTTCAGAAAATTATTGGCATAAATAAGTGCTATGATCCCCAAATGCCAGCCGATGACTCCCCCTAGGGAATAGCCTTCGATCAGCAACACGATCGAAAAGGGGACAAAGAAAAAAGCATGGGCCCCATTAAAGAAGGAAACAATGGTCTTGCCCAACGAATAGTTCACGATCTGTGCTTTATTGAAGGGAAGCAGTAGCAATGGTTTAATGTTGGTAACGGGCATTTTTTGCAAGGCATACCGGGATGCCAGGTCGGCGACCCAATAATAGATCAAAAATCGGTTCACGAATTTCAGAGGGTCCCCCAGTCCTGATTTTTCGATCATGTAATAAGCCCCGACGCCCATCGATAGGAAGACCACGACAAAATAAAGGGCCATAAAGCCCATAAAAATCTTGAAGACCATGTTGGTTTTAAAGGAGGCCGCCCTAAAAAATGACTTCCATTGGAGTCGTATAAAGTGTCTGAACATGGGGTTGTTTGATGAATGAATCGTTGTGATGGGTTTAAAAATAATAATTTGTGACAAACCTATATGTTTTTTTACACTTTCCGTTTTAAATAGAAATTCCAATGCGTAGTTTTGCAATCAAATTGATCAATAATTGACTGCATGAGCCATTTTCATCCCCTCCCCGTTAAAAATATAAAACGTCTTACGCCCAGTTCAGTGGCGATTACCTTCGGTATTCCCAAAGAGCTTTTACAGACCTATGACTTTATCCCAGGGCAATACATTACCATTAAAAAGGAGCTGAAGGGAAAAGAACTTCGTCGCTCCTATTCGATTTGCTCCTCCCCAAAAAAAGACTGCATAACGGTTGGCGTTAAAAAAGTGGACAAAGGCGGATTTTCAGACTATGCCAACAGCAAACTGGCTGTAGGCGACGTATTGGAAGTCATGTCCCCCGAGGGGCGTTTCGTTTTTAAACCCACTTCGGGGCAAAAAAAAATAGCGGCTTTTGCCGCAGGAAGCGGCATTACGCCCATCATGAGCATTGTGAAGGCCGTTTTGGATAGCAATTCCAAAAGTCAATTTGTACTGGTCTATGGTAATAAATCCTATGCTGAAACCATGTTTTACACGGATTTGGTCAAATTACAGCTTGAATATACCAATAGGTTTTTTGTATATTTTGTCAACAGCAAGGAACAGGAAGGGGATTCGCTTTTTGGGCGCATCGACGTATCTACGGTAAATTATGTCCTAAAAAACAAGCATAAGGATACCCAATTCGATGATTTTTATATCTGTGGACCAGAAGCGATGATCCATTTGGTTTCCGAAACCCTGCAGGACCATGACATCCCTACCGAAAAAATACATTTTGAACTCTTTACCACCACTGAAATTTTGGACGAACTCCCTGAAAAGCCGGAGGGTAAGACCGAGCTCACTGTAATCTTGGATGATGAGGAATTCAAATTCCCAATGCAGAGAAATGTCAGGGTCCTCGATGCCGTTTTAAAGGAAAACATCGATGCGCCCTATTCGTGCCAGGGTGGGGTATGTAGTACGTGTATTGCCCGAATTAAGGAAGGGAAGGCAGAAATGGTCAAAAACCAAATCTTGACAGATGGCGAAATAGCCGAAGGCTTGATCTTAACCTGCCAGGCGCATCCCTTGACCCCGACCCTGACGGTCGATTATGATGACGTATAGTCCAAGCCTTTCCCTGTGTTTGTAACTAAACTTTTTGAACTACTAATTATTAAAGGTTTGATGCTTTGCTATAACATTTTATTGAGACGTTGTTCGTGCCGGGCAAATTCGATATTGGTTGTTCTATTTTCTCTGGTCTTTCTTCTCTAATCTTTCTTCTCCATCCATTTTTCCAATTTCCGAGCCGCGTGGTCGTAACCCAATTGAAAGGCCTTTTCAATACCTTTTTTGTCCAATACCCCAATTTGTTCCAGTTCCTGGGGCTCAAAAATCAAATCGCATTGGCCTATCTTTTCTTGACTGATGGCATATAGCATTAATGAAGAGGTACGATTTGCCAATTGCAATGACGTTCGAATCTGCTTTTTCTCGACTTGTTTAATGATCGAAACATTGCTTCCAATGATAAAATCGACTTTACCTTGAAGTGGCTCTAATGGAAAATTGTTCATGATGCCACCATCGGCATATAGTTTGCTCTTGATTTCTACCGGTGCAAAAACCGGTGGGAGGGCAGCGGATGCCAAGAGGGGCATAATCAATTCCCCTTTCGAGAAAAATTCTTCGGATCCCTTTTGCAGATTGGTGGCGACTACATGCAAGCTTTTTTTGAGGTCTTCAAAACTGTTTTTTGGAAAATACCCTTTAAAAAGATCAAAATAACGCTCGGTATCGACCAAACCTGGCTTTGAAATCGTTAAAAAATTATATTTGAATAGCGGGGTCTCCTTAAAAAAAGAAAGCATGTCGCTCACCGGATTGCCATTCGCGTAATGTGCGCCTATCAAAGCACCCACACTACTCCCTGATACGATTTCTGGGGAAATATTATAGGCTTCGAGCGCTTTTAAAACTCCGATATGGGCCATGCCGCGCACCCCGCCCCCAGAAAGTACCAGCCCTATTGATTTGGAATTTAGAGTGTCTTTCATATCGTTATTTTGATGATCTAAAGGTAGTATGACTTTCCAATTTATCGGTAATAAAATTTCCGAAGTATCAGGCAACTTACCCTGCAGTATATGAGCTCCCTAAAAAAGAGGGTTTAAAAAGAACCGTCATGTTCTAACTTATTATTTCCCGAAAAGGGAGCACAAAAAACCAGTCGATGCCTTGAAAAAAATAATTTATTATGGCCAAAAACTAAATTTTGACAAATTTCACCCCGATTAAAAGAGGGCTTTTACCGACCACTCGGTTTGTTGCTTTTTTTGTTTTTTCCCTATATTTTAAAATTTGCGCACTACATCGAATTTTAGTGCGCTCTATCCCCCCATTTTCACCGGCGATGGGTTTCGGAGGTTCTTTGTAATAGACTTGAGAGTCTGTTTAACCCCAAAACCCAAATCGTATGGACAAGAACTTAAAACGCATGGCAACCATGCATCGAATGCAAGTAACCGGCCTGGAACTTTTCTACAAAAACGGTTATTACAATACCAGTGTCGATGATATATTAAAAGAACTCTCCCTTTCGAAAGGAGCGTTCTATCATCACTATGATTCAAAGGAGGATTTCTTTATTGAGATCATTCAAAACCTCTTAGTGCGCAAAGTATACAGTATGTTGATCGAGCCCATTGAGGGGCATGAAAATCCGGTAGAACTTATAAGTACCTGTTTTGAGGAGGCCTTGGAGACGGCGGTACATAATGAAATGGATTTTGGCTTTCTGTTGAGTAATTTTATCTGCGAATTCAACGGAAGAAATCCGAAGATTATGAAATATTTGAACGACATCCTTAAAATATGGGAGGTGAATCTGGTCTCTACCTTACAAAAAGGAAAATTCAATGGGTATATCGACCGTCATGTCGATTGTGAGGCTGCGGCCATTTATTTGATCAGCTCATTTATCGGCATCCGCACCTTAATGGTGGAAGCAAGCCCCAGCGCCATGAAATATCGTTTTATGAGTCAATTGCGACAGTATTTCAAATCAATCGAAACTAGACAAACAGCCGTATAGAATACATCCTACTTTTTTTCTAGGATGTCTTTGATCTTATCAAGAATTCGATAAGGAGGTATGGTCGCCATGGCGTTTTCATAGCCCGGTGGAACTTTTTTACCATAGATCGATGTGGGTATAAAGGGAAATAAGTCCCTATCGGCGAGGAGCGCATTGCCAATATCCTGCCCATAGGGATAAAAACCCGCATACGGATGTGTTACTCCCCAAAGCGTGATGGTCGGTATTGCGTATAAGGCCGCTAAATGGGCGTTACCGCTGTCCATTGACAGCATAAGATCCAAGTTTGATATCAGATCGAGCTGTTCTTCGAAAGTGAGTTTTCCAACCGTATTGAAACTATTGGCATAATCAGCGGCCATTTTTTCGAGCAGCTCTTGCTCTGTGAAACCGCCTCCAAAAAAAAGTATTTTATAGTCATTGGTTTTATTCAATTCGTCCAAGACCTCATTCAGGAGGGACAAAGGATACATTTTCCCCTGAAAGGCCGCAAATGGGGCTATTCCAATCCATTTATTGGAATGTGGCCCAACCAAGTCTACTACATGGGAATTTATTTCATTCTTCGGAAGAAACTCTGTCTTGGTCAGTTCAATAGGATATCCCATCCTAACAAATACATCGGCATAGCGTTCATGGGTGGTCTTCAAGGGTTTAAAAACCTTGTTCTTTATACGCGTCAACGCCCTTTTCTCAAAACGCCCTTTGTCAATCTGAAAGAAAGGAATGCCCTTCAAACGAAATAAAAGTTTTAAAATATTGCTCCGAAGTACATTGTGAAGATCGGCAACCGTATCAATGCCTAGGTTTTCCAAAACTTTGTAGAGTCTCCAAATACCGAGAAACCCTTTATGACGCCCATTGACATCGGCTACAAAGACGTCTACATTGGGTATTTTCGAAAAGAGAGGCTTAAAAAAAGCCTTGGTTAGGACGGTTACCCGTAGTTCAGGGTATTTTTGCGTAAATGCCAAGAGAACCGGGATCGTCATCGCGACATCACCCATTGCTGAAAGCCGGATTACCAGAATGTGGGAAGTCTGCTTTTCACTTTGTGCCACGCAATACGGGGTTTAATTCCTCGTCATTGTACATCTTCATTTGTTTATACACCTTCATATACTTATTTCCTGCCGCGATGTCAGCCAATAATTGGTCGATGGCCAAAGATAGGTCGGTTCGTTGCACCCGCAATACCTCTAATTTTTTGCGGCATTTTTCAAGGTGCTCCGCTGTGGCCTCGGTACGGTCAACCTCCTGCTGCATGTGGTAGATTTTTAAAGCCAAAATTGAAAGACGGTCTAGTGCCCATGCTGGACTTTCAGTGTTGATCGTAGCATTTGCCTTAATTTCTACCGCTTGGTATTTATCAAGAAAGTAACTGTCAATATACTCGACCAGATCGGTCCTGTCTTGATTACTGGCATCAATTTTTCGTTTGAGATCGAGGGCTTCGACGGGATCGATCGCCGGGTCCCGAATAAGATCCTCGAAATGCCATTGAACGGTATCTATCCAATTTTTTCGATAGAGTAAATGGGAAATCCCATCTTTTGGGTAGGGATTGTTAAAGGACTGGTACACGTCATCCTTTTCGTGGTATCTTTGAATACTTTCCTCAAATATTCGATATGCGGTGTCACTAAACATACGGCGGTGCATTTTGGGCCAAAGATACCCAATATTTACTTGACAAAAATACGAATTATAAAGCCCAACAAGGGCAACAGAACCAACGAGATCAAGACAATTTCCTTGATCCTGGGCTTTTTTATCGATTCGACATAATTGGTCAGGAAGATGGCCGAAGGAAAGAATGTTACCATCAAAGGATGGTCGTTGGGGGAAGAAGCAACTATTTTTAAAAAGATACCAATTATAAATGACAATACGATAAGGCGCATGGTCACAATTTTACCCAAGCCTGATTTCCCCAATTTTAAAAAGGAAAATATGATGGTCATAAAGGTAATGACGAGATAAGCCATCAGTTTGGAGCTTATGCCCCAATCCAGGTAATCAGTTTGATCGAATGCAATGGTAAAGTTGAAGTGTTCGCGAATAAATTCAGGGTAGTGGGCCAAAATCAAAAAGCCTTGGATGATCATGAAAAATGTAAATAATCCAGCAAAAGGCACCATCCAGTTCCGAATATTCTTTGGTTCGTAAATGTAAATCGCTGCAAATATCAAAGCCAGATACAGGATGGCCCACTCATAAAAAAGGCTTGATGCCATGACCCATAAGGTAGCATCGAAAATTTTAAGTTTGATATTTCGAAGGGTCCTGATACTAATAAGTCTTCGCGTGGCCAGTAACAGGAAAAAACTGCAAAGAATCGCATTATTATCGGCCAAGGTTTCGGGGAAAACCACGATTAAAAGCGCATAGAACAAAATGGCAAATGAATTCGAGGCCGTCATTTTGTTTCTTTTAATGATAAAATCAACGACAAATACACTCAGCAGTAAAACCGACAAAACCAGGATATTTATGGCTAGATCTTCGGCAACAGGACGATCGTTTGTGAACATGGAGTTGAAAATCCAATAGAAAACAAACAAAAAGGAAAGGATGATGATATGATTTATTGGTTTTGTTTTGCCAAAAAAGCTTGAAATCATCTCAGGTTTTTATATTTTTGTCCCGTAAATATAGTTAAGATGACTTCATTTTTTTATTGGATCGAGGATTTATTCGTAAATCACCTTTTTTGGCCTTTTGATACCCTAAGGGCCATGAATAGTTGGTGGACGGCGAATATCTTAAACTGGCTGCTATTTTTAATCGGCGCCATCGCCTTCCTATATTGGATGCTTCAATTAAAGAAGTATAATGATAATAATGAAGAAGACAAGGATATTTCGGCCCATTCGTATTTATAGGATTTCTCCTGTGGTCCGATAATTTGGAACGCACTGCATACCAATTACATTATTCGGGACACCTTGTCGTCCTAACTTCTAAATCAAAGCCGATATCCGGTCGATAGTTCATCCCTTTAAAGTCGATTTTACCGATGCTTTGATATGATTTTTGCAAGGCCTCCACGAAATCCTTTCCAAAAGAGGTCACGGCCAATACCCTTCCTCCATTGGTGAGTACTTTACCCTCTTTTAATTCGGTTCCGGCGTGAAAAACCAAGGAGTCGGTGATTTCTTCCATACCACTAATTTCCTTTCCTTTTGAATAATCTCCTGGATACCCCCCGGAAACGGCCATAATGGTAGCGGCCGTGCGTTGGTCAATTTGCAGGTCGATTGCTGCCAAAGTTTGATTTGCCACCGCATGAAATAGGGTCACGAGGTCGTTTTGGATCCTGGGAACGACGACTTCAGCCTCGGGATCGCCCAATCGCACATTGTATTCAATGACAAAGGGATCGTTCCCTACTTTTATCAAACCGATGAAAATAAATCCTTTATATGGCAGCTTATCCATTTTAAGGCCTTCTACGGTAGGTTTGACCACGCGTTGGTGTACGAGGTCCATAAACGCTTTATCTGCAAATGGAACGGGGGAAATAGCCCCCATACCACCTGTATTCAAGCCGGTATCACCGACACCGATACGTTTATAATCCTTGGCGGTGGGCAAAACTTTGTAATCTTTCCCATCGGTAAGCACAAAAACACTGAGTTCGATCCCGGCCAAGAACTCTTCGATAACCACCGTTGCACTCGCTTTCCCGAACTTGGCTTCCTGAAGCATGGCCTTCAATTCCCGTTTGGCTTCGGCCAGGTCGTTTAGTATCAATACCCCTTTTCCAGCGGCCAGACCGTCGGCCTTCAATACATAAGGCGGCGTCAAGGTTTCCAAAAACGAATATCCTTGCACCAAACTTTCCGCCGTAAAACTTTTGTAGGCCGCGGTAGGAATCTTATGGCGCTCCATGAATAACTTGGCAAATTCCTTACTTCCCTCCAAGGCCGCCGCTGCCTTTTGAGGCCCAATTACCGCGATGTTCCTGAGGGCGTCATCTTCTAGGAAATAATCATGGATACCTCCGACCAAGGGGTCTTCAGGCCCCACAATGACCATATCGATGGCTTCGGATAGCACAACAGATTTTATTTTTTTAAAATCATTTACACCAATGGGTATATTTTTGGCAATACGCGCCGTTCCGGCATTGCCTGGGGCGACGAACAGTTGGTTCAATAGCGAACTCTGACGTATCTTCCAGGCCAAGGCGTGTTCCCTTCCCCCCGAACCGAGTATAAGAATATTCATTGTTGGTTTTTGAACAAAAATAATCCTATTCCAACCAAAAGCAAGTCGAATATGTTTAAAACATGGGGTCGTGATGGGGCGCTTTTTAAAATGGCACTCCTTTTAAGTAAAGCACATTGCTAGGTAGGGGAAATCGCTGCACGGATACGCCATTCATTTGTCATTATGAGGACCGAAAAGCGGCCTGTAATACAAAATGATCTGGGCCCGTGCCTTACACCGAAGTTTACAAAACATATGAATTTATTTCGGGGCACTTGTAGTAAAAACCGCATGAAACCGTCGTAATTACTGGCAAAATACAATATCGTATACGATTTTATTTAATGTAAATAGCCAAAAATTAACGAAAAAGTGTTCTTGAATTACCGTGTTCTTTGAGGGCGCTATTTCATACCCACGTCGAACACAAATCTGTTGAATACGGGCCGATAGCCCAATAAAAATTAGGCATTAGACTCTCTGGGAATAAAGTACAATCAATAGGCCTTTTCCTCCCCGGAAATCGCATTTAAAACGGTTTGAAGGATTATCTTGATATCTAATAGAAAAGACCAGTTTTCCACATAAAAAATATCAAATTTGATCCTGTTCAGGATATCGCTATCCTTTTCTATTTCGCCCCGATATCCCCTAACCTGTGCCAACCCGGTAATGCCCGGCTTCACAAAATGCCGCAGCATATACTTGTCTACCTTATTTGCATACTCATCGGTATGTTTCAACATGTGGGGCCGCGGCCCCACAACCGACATGTTCCCAAAAAGTACATTGTAAAATTGAGGTAGCTCATCAATACTGGTGCGGCGTAAAAAACCTCCGATTTTCGTAATCCTCATATCGTTCTTAGCGGCCTGTAGATTATCGGCATTGCGGTTTATAGCCATTGACCTAAATTTAAAGCACAGAAATTCTCGGTTGTCAAAACCCGTTCGGCGTTGAATAAAGAAAACGGGGCCCTTGGATTCGAGCACGATCAAAAGAGCCAAAATGGGCCCTATCCAAAGTAGGAGTCCAAAAATTACTATCAATGAGAAAATGATATCAAAAAAACGCTTAAGAAAAGCATTGATCGGATTATGAAGGGGTATATCGCGTAAGGATAGGATGGGCAAATAATCGTAATATTCGAATTTTAACTTTTTGGCATAGATATACTTATTATCCGGCAAGAACTTAAGGATTTTTAAGTTGTTGTCGGCAAACGTAATAAAATCTTCGATTTCGCTATTCTTCAGTTCAGATACTGAACAGTATATTTCATCGATGCGCTTGTCCTCAATATATTTAAAACATTGCTCCAGGTCAAAACCTTCGTCCTTAGGGTTAAATTGGGCCATAAACTTATACCCGAATTCCTCCCGCTCATTAAATACCTGAATCAATTGATTGGTTTTCTTGTTTTTGCCGATTACCACGACACGCCTTATATTTCCTTTTAAGTACCCTCTATACTTCATCAATAAAACATAATAGAGGAGTTTTAGCATGGATACGGCTATAAATACCAACACAAAATATTGGCCCAGGGCCAGCCTACTCATGATGGGCTGCTTAAAAAAGCCGATATAAGCATACAAAATCAAGAAAAAGAAAACGAACTGGGTGAAAAGTTTTCGAAGAATGTAGATTACTTTAGAGTATCTATATACCTTGTAAAATTCATTTTTGAATGAGAGGATCAACCAAGCCGCCGATAAATAACTGTGGAATAAAATAGGATTTTGGAAGTTTATCGGTGAAAAATAGGCAAACAAATTAATAACCAACAAATCGATCCCAAAAGAAATTGGTGTAATTAAGCCTGAAAATCTGCCTTGTTTAAAAATCATTCCTTCGGTATAAAAATTCCCTGGCAATGCACAAAGATAATTTAATATCAACTAGTAATTTCCCCATGTAGTGTTGCCTGTATCGATTTTGTCAAAAAAAGGTGGCTTTCTTTTTAGTACGTCACATGAAAATAGGGTTGACTTAAAAATCCTCCGGCGAAATCGATTCCCAATGGTTCAAGGCATTTTCAAATTCATACTTGAAATCAAAGCCATGATCGATTAGGTATTTGGGCTCGATATTCGTTGGAAAACCAGCTTTCGCCACGCGAACTGGATGTATATCAGTTTTCTTGCCAATTATCTTGGACAGGCCTTGTATAAAAAAGGCCATTACCGATAGAAATCGTACCGAAAGATTCGGAGTGGGCCGTTTATAACCGAATTTGTCCTTTATGATCCTGGCCATCTCGTTTAAGGGCACCAATGGGTTTTCGGCATAGTTGTAAACAATGAGGGATTCTGCCTGGTCCATTGTAAATGCCATGCTGTCAATGAGGCCATAAATGTAGCCATAGGCCTTTATGACCTTGCCCCCGTTTGGCAATATGAAGGTTCCCTTTTTCAGGGCTTTGATCATTCTATAGACATTTCCGGGGTCTTTCGGGCCGAATATTACGCTTGGTCTTACAATAATCAATCTTCGGGTCTTATCCTCGGACAACCAGATCTGATGGATTTTTTCCGCCAGTGCCTTTGAGATACCATAGGCAGTTTCTGGGTAGAGTGTAGATTCTTCGGTGCTTTTATTCAATGATTTCCCATACGGGGCAATACTACTTGTAAAAAAGATATTTTTGATCCCTGTTCTCCTAGCAAAATTATTGACGTTTTCAGCCCCAGGTATGTTGGTATCGAAATATTCCTGAAAGTCATGCCCCGGCTCTCGATGGATCGCTGCGAAGTTATAGATCCAAGAACTTGCGGGATCGACCTCCCCGACACGAAGGTCAATTTCATTTCGTACGTCGAGTAGAACGAACCGAACCTTCATTTCGTTTTCAAAACCCTTTAGAACTTGAATGTCACAAACAATATATTCCGAAAATCGATTTTCTTTAAGAAAAACCGCCAACATGTTTCTCCCGATATAACCTGAACCTCCAAAAATTATGGCAATCTTTCTCATCTCCCTCTTATTGAAATTGCGAGAGTAATTTTGAATTGATCCGTTCTCTATCACTGTCAAAAATCCATCCCCATTTATTGAAATATTTTATCATCGAACTTATATGATAATATAATAATTTCCTGCTTTTATAGGATCCTTTGCCATGCTTATGGATAATCGATACATGGGGATAATAAATAGTCTTGTAGTGGGCATGGATTCTTCTGGTTAAATCAATATCCTCAGGATACATAAAAAACCGCTCATCAAACCCTTGAACTTTTTCGAAAACCTGGTTTTTAATTAACATAAAACACCCCATGACATAGGGTACCTCTATCATACGGTCGAAATCAAAAAATTTCATCTCATATCGGTAATCCATTTTATCCTGAATAGCCTTTATAGGTACAAAACGTCTGATTATTAGATTCGCAGGGGTAGGTAATAATTTAGCGGAATATTGCAAGGTGCCGTCAGGATTGTATATTTTCGGTGCCAAAAGGCCAATTTCTTCATGTTCCTTCATAAAAGCATACATCTCATCGAGAATTGTGCCTTTGAATTCTACATCTGCATTGAGCACCAAATGAAACTCCGAAATGTTTTTTGCTTTTGTAATTGCCACATTGTGCCCAGCGCCAAAACCCAGATTTTTACCAGTAAATATATACTCGACATTGTCATTGGTAGGGATACTGGCTTTAAGTTCTTCGGAAGGCGAATTATCAACAAAAAAGGTCTTGATAGATAGCTTGGATTCCCTTACATTTTTGAGCACATTTTGTATTTCCAGTACATCGGTATTATAAAGAACAATAGAAACCGAAATATTATATTTCATTAAAGAGCGCCTAACTTAATTTTTAATATTGAGTTTCTTATCCTCATTTGTTATAAGCAAAAATAGGAAACAAATGATATATAACGGTTTGGATGTCTCTAAAATAGACTCTGTGAGAAAGATATATCCTAGCCCAACCAAGAAAAGGACCATAATTTTATTTTTATGTTGTTCGGTTTTATACAGCCAATAGACCACAATCATGATAATGGCCAAGGTACCCAGCGCGCCAATTTCTAATAAAAAGGAGATAAACTGATTGTGTGGATGGTTAAAATCAAGGTCGCTAGTAAAACCGGCATCGCCTATAAATTGAGAATCGTGTAATATCTTATCAGAGCTGCCCAAACCATACCCAAACCATGGCTTTTCCTTGATGGCCTCCCATGAGATCGACCACAATTGATATCTGGTTGGGTCTGTTTTTTTAATATTATATAGGAGGATCGTCGAGATCGAAATAAAAAGCAAGGAGTTCATGATGACTCTTCGTTTGTACTTCCACTGGGTCAATAGGTTTAAAAGGAACACACCATAAATGACAAGGCACACCCGAGAACCCATCAGCACAATAAAGAGAAGAAGTAAACTGTCATATACGTAGAGTACTTTCTTCCCCAACCGACGTTTTTGGTACAAGGCATGTGCAAATAACATCCCCGATAAGCCAAAAAATGATAGGAATGCCGCATGGTTATAGTAGAGCCAATCCCGAACCAGGCCACTGTATATTTTGATATCCTTGAAATAATCCAAAGCATCCAAGGCATAGAATTCATGAAACCATAAAAGAAAAGTCACTCCTGCCGAGACCATTAATGCATTAAAAACCAGCATAAAATATACGAACTGCCGATAGCTATATCTCTTCGGAAGGGCAATCAAAAGACTTACTATGGCAAACAATG
>JALHST010000216.1 GCA_022865355.1 Maribacter sp.
AAAATGGCCATTGACAGAATGCTAAAAGGACTGGGGGGTAAGGTCGAAGCATTCTACTATTCGTTTGGAGATAGTGATGTCTTTCTTATCGTTGAACTTCCAGATGAGATAACTGCAGCGGCGGTCGGATTGCGGGTAAATGCGGCAGGGTTGGTACGTGTTTCGATGACGGCACTACTTTCGCCAGAAGATATTGATTTGGCATGCAAAAAATCGGTCACTTACCGCGCCCCTGGAGCAAAATAAGTTGTCCGATATTTTCAGAAGCCATCAAAGCTTTCCTGTTTTTTAACTAATGGGAAGGCTTTTTTATTGATACATTTTGCTTTGCCTAAAAGCAAAATTAAATCGACCATCCTAATTTGATTTCGAAAATTTCAAGTGCTCCTCCTGGATTAAAACCCTTTCTAATTTCACAATTATGTTTATATTAGTTACTTCTTCACCAAACGACGAATACATATGAAAAAACCGATACAAAATTTCTTTTTTACTCTTTTCCTAATTGGTACTGTTTGCCATGCCCAGACGACCGCGGATATCGTTGCGGCGATCCAGAAGGAAGCCAATGAAAATTCCCAATTGGAAACCTTGGCCCATGAACTCATGGATGTTATCGGACCAAGACTGGTAGGTACCCCCCAAATGCAGCACGCCAACGATTGGGCGGTTGCCACTTATAAAAAATGGGGTATCGAAGCTAAAAATGAAGCCTGGGGAACATGGCGAGGTTGGGAACGAGGCATTACCCACATCGATATGCTTACTCCGCGTATCGTATCGCTTAGCGGAAGGCAACTCGCTTGGAGCCCAAGTACCGGCAAAAAAGGAGTGACCGCCCAGCTTATCAACTTGCCCATGGTAGCAGACTCTATGGCATTTGTAAAATGGCTGCCCAATGTAAAAGGGAAATTTGTAATGGTATCGATAAACCAACCAACCGGTCGTCCCGATGACAACTGGGAAGAATTTGCGACCAAGGAGTCGTTCGAGAAGATGAAAAAAAATCGCGATTCGTCGGAAAATGCTTGGCAGCATAATTTCAGGAATATGGGGTATACCAGTAGAAATATCAATGAGGCCCTGGAAAAAGCAGGAGCCGTAGGAATAGTACAATCCCGTTGGTCCGAAGGTTTTGGTGCCAATAAAGTCTTTAGTGCCAATACCGAAAAGATTCCGGTAGTCGATATCTCTCTTGAAGATTATGGCATGCTCTATCGTATGCTGGAACACGGTATCGACCCACAAATACATGTGGTCACAGAATCGAAGGAATTAGGTACGGTACCCACTTTTAATACGATCGCAACCATTCCCGGCACCGAATTGCCCAATGAATATGTGATGCTCTCTGCACATTTTGATTCCTGGGATGGGGCTACCGGAGCCACTGATAATGGTACCGGCACCATTACGATGTTGGAGGCGGCCCGTATTCTTAAAAAAATAGTTCCGAAACCCAAACGCACCCTTATCATTGGGCATTGGGGCAGTGAAGAACAAGGCCTGAACGGTTCCAGGGCCTTCGTGGAAGACCATCCGGAAATTGTCGCCAATCTGCAGGCCCTTTTTAATCAGGACAACGGTACCGGTAGGGTCGTTCAGATCGACGGACAGGGCTTTTTAAATTCGTATGCCTACCTCGGGAGATGGTTGGAAGCCGTTCCTAAGGAAATTACCGATTCGATTGAAACTACTTTCCCGGGCAATCCCGGCGGTGGTGGATCTGATTATGCCTCCTTCGTGGCGGCAGGAGCCCCCGGATTTTCCCTAAGTTCACTGAATTGGAGTTATTGGAACTATACCTGGCACACCAATTTGGATACCTATGATAAAATTGTTTTTGACGATGTACGAAACAATGTGATCCTAACGGCTATTTTGGCGTATATGGCGAGTGAGGATCCCGAAAAAACATCCCGGGTGAAAGCGGTATTGGGCATCAATCCCAGAACCGGGGAACAGCGTACCTGGCCAGAACCACGTTCTCCGGAGCGAAATGGTGGGCAACGCGAATAAAATTAGCCAACAAACCGACAATGGAACACGCAAAAAAATGGTATCAGAATCCAATTCTGCTGCTACTGGTACTACTTCTTCCCACACTGGCAAGTTCCCAGCTTAAGGTCGATCAAGACCGGCTCGAAAGTCGCATTTTTGAACTTGCCAAATTCGGACTTCAGGCGAACGGTGAAACCGAGCGGGTGGCCTATAGCGATGCCGATATAGCGGCCAGAAAATGGGTAATTTCCAAGATGGAAGCGCTTGGCTTGGAAACGACCGTTGATTTTGCTGGGAATATTATCGGCACCCGAAAAGGTAGCGACCCCAATTTGAAACCCATCGCTTTTGGGTCCCATATCGATCGGGTACCGAACGGGGGCAATTATGACGGTTGTGTCGGGTCGATGGCGGCCTTGGAAGTAATTCAAACCTTGAATGATCATGCCATGAGCACAAAGCATCCTCTGGAGGTTATTATTTTTTCCGATGAAGAAGGCAGTCTGATGGGAAGTAGGGCAATGGCCGGCCATTTAGGTCCAAATGCCTTAGAAGTCGTAAATAGTACGGGATATTCCGCTGGGGAAGGTGTTGTTCGCCTGGGAGGCGATACCACAAGAATTAAGGAGGTGGCACGTCAAAAGGGTGACCTGACCGCCTTCCTTGAATTGCATATTGAACAAGGTGGAATACTGGAAAAAGAACATATCGACATTGGTGTGGTGGAAGGTATCGTAGGTATCAGATGGTGGGAGGTTGAATTTACCGGTTTTGCCAACCATGCGGGAACGACTCCCATGAATGCCCGACAGGATGCACTTTTGGCGGCGGCCAAATTTGTTGTTGCGGTGAATGAGGCCGCTAACAGCTTTGTAGGCCGACAAGTGGCTACGGTAGGAAAAATCAAGGCCGAGCCCGGTGCGCCCAATGTAATCCCTGGCAAAGTGGTAACTAGCCTTGAAATCAGAGACCTTTCCAAAGAGGTGATCGAAAAACTGTATCACCTGATAAAAGAAAAAACCGAGGAAATTGCGCAGACATCGCATGTAAAAATCGAGTTCCACCGTTTGGATACTACCGCCGATCCGGCCTTGACCGATCTTTCGATTCAAAAGGAAATTGCGAAAGCGGCGAAGGCCATGGGACTAGCCACCAAACAAATGCCAAGTGGTGCAGGCCATGATGCCCAAGATATGGCCCTAATCGCCCCAACAGGGATGATTTTCGTGCCCAGTAAAGGGGGTATCAGCCATTCCCCTAAAGAATTCACTTCCCCTGAAGATATGGCCAATGGATCGAATGTCTTGTTGCAAACGATACTGGCATTGGACAAGGACCTAAACTAAAAATTACCAACACTAATATCATAGTTCATGAAGACCAACCGAAAAATTCTAATTACAATCCTAGTGCTTGCCCTTGCAATACCTTTGGGCAATGCTCAAAGCAAACGCAAAACAAAAATGGCGACTCCCGAAGTCGTCTTGACCGATTCGATGTTCCACGGCCTCAAATGGCGCAATATCGGCCCCTTTCGCGGTGGACGCAGCGTGGCTTCCTCAGGCGTGGTCGGGCAGCCTATGACCTACTATTTTGGCGGTGTTGGCGGGGGAATTTGGAAAACGGTCGACGATGGCATCACCTGGAAAAATGTTTCCGATGGCTTCCTAAAAACAGGGACCGTAGGTGCCATTGGTGTCTCCGAGAGCAATCCGAATATCGTCATCGCAGGAATGGGCGAACATGCGGCACGTGGGGTCATGACCTCGATGGGCGATGGCGTGTATAAATCGACCGATGCCGGAAAGACCTGGAAAC
>JALHST010000217.1 GCA_022865355.1 Maribacter sp.
ATCCTAAGGTATTGCCAATACCATTTTGTATCGATTGTATTACGGCAAGAAAATCCATTCCCTCGGCAACACCGACCAGTAACGAAACTATCACAAAGGCAAGAAAGGCGTTCAGTTTTAGACCAGCAATAAGAAGGAACAACAGAAGAATTCCAATGACTATAATGAGCAACGGCATAGCAACTTCTGATTGTAAGATAATATTGTTAAAGATACCATTTTGCCTATAGATAGAATTACATCGAAAGATCAATTGATTTTTTGACAATAAAAGACCTCTTAACGTGGTCTTTTATCGATGACATTATTTCACTTTTTCCGGGGATAAATATTTATATAGCAATCCGGCAATCATAGCTCCTATTATCGGGGCCAACCAAAACAACCATAACTGACTTAACGCCCAATCACCTACGAATAAGGCTTGGCTAGTACTTCGGGCTGGGTTTACAGAGGTATTGGTGACAGGTATGCTGATCAAGTGAATTAAAGTCAAACACAATCCGATTGCCAAACCAGCCAAATATTTGGGAGCTTTGGAGTGTGTTGCACCTAAAATCACAAAAAGAAACATAAAAGTCATAACAACTTCTGATATCAAGGCCGATATCATGCTATAGCCGCCAGGTGAATGCTCTCCATACCCGTTGGCTGCAAAGCCACCCAGTTCAAATCCCGGTTTTCCACTTGCTATTAGAAATAGAATTCCAGCACCGGCAATACCACCCAATACCTGAGCTAAAATATAGGAAAACAATTCTTTGCCTTCAAAACGGCCTCCAATCCAAAGCCCTATAGAGACTGCCGGATTCAAATGACATCCTGAAATATGCCCGATGGCATATACCATGGTAAGAACGGTTAAACCAAATGCGAGTGAAACGCCTACAAATCCGATACCCAATTCAGGGAAACCGGCTGCGAGAACCGCGCTTCCACAACCACCAAGAACCAACCATAAGGTTCCGATAAATTCTGCTATTAGCTTTTTCATTTTAAATAAAGTTTTGGTTAATTTTTCATGTTTGTTTAGGACAATTTAACATAAAATATTCATAGTTAAATCGATTTTTTTAGCATTGAAGTAAAAAATCATGTTGTAAAATTGACTTTGTCTCAGCTATAGTCTATCTTTTTATCATAAATGATTTAAAGGAATCAGTTGTGAAAAAAAGAGATTTCATAAAGCGGCTCGGCCAGGCAGCCCTAGCGGCTCCGTTGCTATCGTTCAGGTCGGAGGCAAGTAATTCAGCTAATTTAGGGGGGTATGATTTTGTTGACGAGGAGGCCTTTTGGGAACGGATACGGAATGATTATACCCTTAAACCTGCGTATATAAATTTGGAAAATGGGTATTATAATATTATTCCCAAGCCCACCTTGCAAAAATTCATTGAGCATGTAGGCAGGGTCAATTATGAGGGATCTTATTATATGCGGACCGAGCAATGGGACAATAAGAAACAGGTCGGAACCCGTCTTGCCAAAATGGTTGGGTGCTCGAATGAAGAGCTTATTCTTACCCGTAATGCGACCGAATCGCTTGACATGGTCATCACCGGGTATCCATGGCAAAAAGGGGATGAGGCTATTATGGCCGAACAGGATTACGGATCCATGTTAGACCAATTTGGTTTGGCGGCAAAGCGATACGGCATTGAAAACCGTATAATTTCGGTTCCCAATCATCCAACTTCCGATGAAGAAATCGTGGGACTGTATAAAGCCATGATTACCCCAAAGACAAAATTGATAATGGTCTGCCATATGATCAATATTACGGGCCAAATACTGCCCATTCGCAAAATTTGTGATATGGCGCACGAACACGGCGTGGAAGTTCTGGTAGATGGCGCCCATTGTATCGGTCATTTTGAGGTAAACATTGACGAACTACATTGCGATTATTATGCCTCCAGTCTGCACAAATGGTTGAGCACCCCACTTGGCGCGGGAATGTTATATGTTCGGACGGAGCGAATTGCGACTGTCTGGCCCTTATTGGCCGATTCGATTAAGGATCCCGGGAACATATTTAGACTGAATCATACAGGTACCCACCCCGTTCATACGGATCTCACCATTAATGATGCCATCGATTATTTGGAAATAATCGGGATGGAGCGGAAGGAAAACAGGTTGCGATATTTGCAACGCTATTGGAGCGACCAACTGCGGGAGGTAAAAAACATTGTGGTCAATACGCCTATTGAAGAACATCGCAGTTGTGGTATTGCCAATGTCGGAATTTCCCATATGAAACCTGCCGATGTCGCCAAAACCTTGCTGGATGAATTTCAGGTATTTACCGTGGCCATTGATTCTGCAAACGTGCATGGATGTCGCATAAGCCCGAACGTATATACTACGACCCAAGAGCTCGATCATTTTGTAAATGCCATGAAAGAGTTGGCGGGGCGTGTTTAGCAAACACAAAATGCTTAGAACGGTATTCTGTGTAATTTAAAGCCTTTTCAATTTTATAGGTATCCCTTGATGGATAATTTTATGCGGGCTTCCGGATGATTACGTAAAATGTGGAGCTTCCTTCCTACCCGGAACAGCAGGTACCAATTTTCTTTCATTTTCAATAACACATCTGATGAATGACCATTATTACAGGTTTAATTTTGTTGTTCGGAAATTCATTAAAGGCACTCAATGGATCATAAGGTCGTATTGGTTTGGTAAAAGAGGCCAATTTGATAGGACTTTGATTGATTTTTAAGTTTAAATAGTAAGTACGGCAACATTTATATGGGTTTAAAAAAACTGACAATTATCATTGTACAAATAGTGTATCCATTTTAATTTCAAGTAATTAAACTATTTGTTATGCAAATAAAGAAAAACCCAAAAGTGGATTTTGAGAAGGATTCGAAGCTTTATTTTGTAATTGGCCTCACGTTCGTATTGTTTGTAACATGGAGGGCATTGGAGTATAAGTCCTATCCATCTGATAATTTTTTTGTCGGGCAAATGAACGTGGCCGATGACATGACAGAGGATGTGCCGATAACAGAAGCTTTAAAAATGCCTCCCCCTCCTGCTCCTCCTGCTGCACCAGAGGTAATCGAGGTTGTCGAGGATACCAAGGAAATTGAGGAAACCATCATCGAGAGTACCGAAACGAGTCAAGATGCAGTGATTGCCGCCCCGATCGCCGTCGATGACATAAATGTCGAAGATGTCGAGGAAGACATTTCAGTGCCTTTTGCGGTCATCGAAAATGTACCGGTATATCCGGGATGTGAAAGCGCCAAGAATAATGACGAAAGCAAGGCATGTTTTCAGAAAATGATACAAGAACATGTCATAAAGAACTTTAAGTATCCACAAATAGCACTCGAATTAAGCATTCAAGGGAAGGTTTATGTCCAGTTTGTTATTGATGAAAAAGGATACATAACTGGCATAAGAACTCGTGGACCAGATCACAAATTGGAAGAGGAGGCAGGGCGCATTATTGCCCTACTTCCGCAAATGAAGCCAGGAATGCAAAGAGGTCGGGCCGTTAAAGTGCCCTATAGTATTCCGGTTAGTTTTCGATTGGAATAAAGAATCGACTATTTCTTGGATTTTTGATAGTTGGCCAATGGCTGAGGGCCTTCAAGTAGTACGCGAACGACTTGTAAGATGCCATTCTCCTTCGTAGAAATTTGCCATTTAATCAAAGAAATAGTTGAGTTTACTATTTCAATACCGGTAATACTTCTTGGATGCACGCAGCTACCATCGTTAAAAAGGGGAATATCACCAGGTTCCGGAAAACGGGGGCGGTGTGTATGTCCGACTACGGTCACTAAAAGATTGTTCAGTAATATCCATTTTTTAATACGCCGTTCAATCTTTATCAATTCCTTGTAGTTCTTGGCAGGACTGGTTGGATCTGCTATTCCCCATACCTGTAGGGGTTTCCAAAGTACCCGAACTAAAAAACGACTCCAGCGCCAGAAGGTATAGTTCCACCAATCGGCCTGATGTCCATGGGTCAAAAATATTTCCTGGCCCGTATCATCGTGTTTTAGAATTAATCCCTCATGATAGGTTATGCCCTGAAAAAGTTGTTTGTCGGCTCCATCAATAGGCTCAAAATAACTCGACAAATTTTCTTTCACATAGGCGGGATCTTTGTACACCATATCGTGATTGCCCCAAAGCATGTACAATCTATTTTCAAGGTGATAGGCGCGAAGAAGTTGATAGACATTTTTGTGTGCCTCAAAAATCGATTCAAAATGAATGTTCTCCCAAAGCTCATCGCCATCCCCAATTTCGCAATACTGAAAGCCTTCCTTGTAATAATGTTTTAAGGCGTGATAGTAGATATTGCGGTTATTGGCAAAATCATCGGCGAAACTGTTGTCCCCTCGGTGACAATCACTGAACAAAATAAATTTAGAGCGATCATTAAAAGGCACCACCTTGGCATTTTCGTATGCCCTTGTTAGCCTAAAGTTCGAATACATGCGCCAATCTTTTTATAAATATCTAAAATAATAGGTATATGCATTGATTTATAAGGATCAAAATAAAGTGAAGCCAACAAAAGAAGATTGGTGAGCCAAGCGCAGTTATTCGCACAGTTCTGGGTGAAATGGGCCTTAAACATTACCCTTGAAAAACGCCGCAAAGCCTCATTTTAATTTTGTAATGTTATTGTTTTCAATATTGTTGAAGCTCCATGCTAGTGTACGGCAGCCAAATTTTTGTCAGGAGTCATTTTAAGATGGTCTACAACAAATGCACCCAAATCCCTGCCTTGTTTCAGACCGACTTCAATGGCCATACGATAATGTATGCCGCCATACATTCTACTTATGGCCGCCTCGGCGGAGGCTTGGTTGAAAGAAGTAAAGCTACGAACGGGAAGGCCATAGGCCACTTCGGTATCATCTTCAAAGGCAAAATTATCGCCGAAAATGCTAGTCAAGGCCGTTGCTGCAGCCCCTGAGACTACGGAATGGCCACTAGTATATTCAGGAAAAGGAGGCGTTTGCAAAACAGGCTTCCATTCTTCGTCGATATGTTGGTTAATCAGGGTTTCAGGCCGTATGAGATTACTTCGATACTTTTCGTCCCAACAGCTGATAAAAGCATCGGCAATCGCAATCGATGTTTTGGTATAGGCGTAGAGCGTTTTATCAAAATCGCTATTTGTTTTTTTCGACGCAATTTTCGCAATTCCGATCCAATGGGCACCCGGACTAATCTTCTTGGTGGCAAACATCAAATGTCCCCGTGTTACCGATACATAGGGGTTACAATCCCAAAATTGGGCAATTTTTATTTCATCTGACTGATCCCCCTCTTGTTCAATTTTCTTGCCAATATCATAAACCTCCTTCAATTCCCTATAAAAGGCTGAATTTTTTTCCAATGAAAAGGGGTAGGGTGGTACAGGCTTAAATTGGTTCGCCGAATCGATGACAAATGACCGAATTTCATTCCAGTGAGGTTCGATACCATCCATATAAGCCGGAGGAGTAGGCTGCCATCGCGTCGGGTCATCCGTATCGACCGTAAATTTGGGCATGGTTCGGGTCTGATTGTAGTTGTCTTTCTTCATCCATTCCCCTACCTCATCGGCCACTTCTAATCCATAGTCTTTCGAGGCGTTGAAGACGGTGGGATTGGTCTGCTCCCATTTTTGGTAAAGACTATCGCGAAATGCTTCAATGTTTTTTTCAGAAAAAATCAATCTTTTGCTAAGTTCCATGTGCGCGACCATTGCGGCGACTTCATAATTTATGGGTGCACCGGCCTTAGGTTTTGAAATGCCCTTGAAATCGGTTAATTGCCCGGCCAAAGAAAGATAATTATCATCGTTTTGCGCTATGATTTCATAGGCGGCAATATTGGGATATGCAAAAATACGGCTTGCCACCGGTGGTGAGAAAATATCATGGATCATGATTTCGACTACCTTATCAACTTCGGCATGAAGCTCATCGGGCGTGACAATGATTGGTTCTTCCTTCTTTTCCTTGGAACATGCTAGAAATAGCATTGCAAATAATAGTAGGCCAATTTTCTTAGTCATAACAGTTGAAAATATTTTGGTACTTCGTATTAAATTATTGATATTCTTATGATTAAATACCAATGGGGAAGGTAAAATTACGGTTTTTTCGCCATTTGTCAAGGTTTGGCGCAAACGGTTTAGGCATATTTTTTTCTTAAAATTTTGAGGTTTTCCTTGAAAAAGGCCAAAAGAAGGGCTCTTAAAACATTTATTGAACTCGCGGAATCTGATTTTGGGCAATTCATAATATTTTTAGATTCCGTTAATATTATCAAATAAACCAATATATTAGGGGAAATAATCAAACCAAGATAGAAAATGTTAGGAATTATTTCTTTTGTTGGCTTTACGCTTTTGGTAGCCGTTATCTCGTATTATGCAACAAGATCGACCGATGAAAAATCCTCTGATGGATACTTTTTAGGGGGAAGAAGCCTTACGGCCGGGGTTATTGCCGGATCACTATTATTGACCAATCTTTCCACGGAGCAGATCGTGGGTCTAAACGGAAGCGCCTATACCGACGGCCTATCGGTAATGGCTTGGGAAACTTTGGCGGCAATCGCCATGGTAATTACTGCGGTTTTTCTTTTGCCAAGGTATCTTAAGGGAGGTTTGACGACCATACCCCAATTTTTGTCGAAACGATTCGATGTGGCTACCAAGACGATTACTTCAGGACTCTTTCTGACCGGCTATGTAGTTGTTCTTTTGCCGGTAATTTTATATTCGGGTTCTGTAGCCATCAGTGGCATGTTCAACGTTCCTGAACTATTGGGCGTTTCCAACGCTACCGCCTTGGTTGTTTGTATTTGGGGGATTGGAATAGTCGGCTCCATTTATGCCATTTTTGGAGGTTTGAAAGCCGTTGCGGTATCAGATAGTATCAATGCCATTGGGCTTATCCTGGGAGGTATCCTGATCCCGATTTTTGGTCTTATGGCTATCGGTGATGGAAGCGTATTCGGGGGCTTGGAAACCTTGATGAACACTGAACCAGAAAGATTTGATTCAACAGGGAATGCCGGCCAAGAAGTACCCTTCGCAACTATATTTACGGGTATGATGTTGGTGCAGCTTTTTTATTGGGGTACGAACCAACAGATAATACAAAGGGCATTAGGGGCCAAAAACTTGGCAGAGGGTCAAAAAGGGTTGTTATTGGCATCTTTTTTAAAAATATTGGGCCCCTTGATTTTGGTCCTACCTGGAATGATTGCCTATCATTATTTCGAGGGCGGCCTCGCTAGCAGTGATCTTGCCTATCCGGAATTGGTACGTGCCGTTTTGCCAAAACCTTTTGTGGGCTTTTTTGCAGCCGTACTTTTTGGTGCCATATTGAGCTCGTTCAACAGTGTGTTGAATAGTTCGGTTACGTTGTTCGGTATCGATATCTATAAGCAACATATCAATAAGGAGGCGGTTGAGAATAAAGTGGTAAAAGTGGGTAAGATATTCGGGATTTGTTTGGCACTTGCAGCCATGTTCATCGCCCCGATGATTGCCAATGCCGGCAGTTTGTTCAATTATCTACAAGAAATAAACGGTATCTATACCATTCCGATTTTTACAATTATCGTCATAGGATATGTTACGAAAAGGGTACCTGCCATAGCGGCGAAAATAGGAATATTTTCTGGGTCCATCCTATATATCATCAGTCAGTTTTGGTTGAAGAATAAATTCGTCGGCGATGCCCTTGACGAGGCCAGGGCCAACGGAATTATTGATCCGGCCGCGTTAAAATTGCTCGAGTCTGAGGCATATCCCCATTACTTGCATGTAATGGCCATTTTATTTGTTTCCAATATTATTATCATGTTGCTCATCGGAAAAATATGGCCCAGAAAAGAAGCCTTTGAACTTGAATATACCCGCCAGGTTTCGATAGAACCCTATAAATATGTCAAGCAAGTAGGCATACTGGTGGTACTGATCGTGGTTGGTATCTATATTTATTTTGCGAAGTAAGAAAAGAAAAAAGACCTGTCAGATATCGAAAATCTAACAGGTCTTATTATTTTGGGCACCTAAGCCAAATAGTAGAAAAAGAATTTACGTTCAGAAAAAACTAAAGTCTTTTTGAAAACCTATGACTTCGTTGGCCTATATTCGCTGGTTGTCTTGTAATGATCTCTTTTTTAAATATACTGGTTTATTATATTCTCAAACAATTCCTGTTTTCCACTTTGTAGAGTGAGTTCCCCATTTTCCTTGGCAATTTCATACAGGTCCTTGAACTTGAGCTTTCCATTTTCGAAATCCTTGCCCTTGCCTGAATCAAATGAGCTATAGCGCTTCTTTCGCAAGCCATCATAGGGGGATGATGTAATGATTTTATCGGCGACCAATAAAGCCCTTGCAAAGGTATCGGCACCGCCGATATGTGCATGAAAAACGTCATCCATATCCGTCGAATTCCTTCTGATCTTGGCATCAAAATTAACGCCACCACCTTTCAATCCCCCGGCTTTTAGAAAGACCAACATAGCCTCGGTCACCTCGGTAACATTATTAGGGAACTGGTCGGTATCCCAACCGTTTTGATAATCGCCGCGATTGGCGTCGATACTGCCCAACATGCCATGGGCCGCGGCAATTTCAAGTTCATGCTGCATAGTATGGCTCGCCAAGGTGGCATGGTTGACCTCAATGTTCAATTTAAAATCGTCCTGTAAACCATATTGATGCAAGAATCCAATTACGGTTGCCGCATCAAAATCATACTGGTGTTTCATAGGCTCCATGGGTTTGGGCTCTATAAAGAAATTCCCTTTGAAGCCTTGACTTCTGGCATAATCACGGGCCATTCCCAAAAAGCGGCCCATATGGTCAAGTTCGCGTTTCATATTCGTGTTCAAAAGCGACATATAGCCCTCGCGACCCCCCCAAAACACATAATTTTCACCATTTAGGGCCATGGTTGCGTCAAGGGCAAGTTTTATCTGTCCACCAGCGCGTGCCAAAACCTTAAAGTCAGGATTGGTCGCAGCTCCGTTCATGTATCGTGGATTTGAAAAACAGTTGGCCGTACCCCAAAGTAATTTAACGCCCGATGCTTTCTTTTTAGACTTAATATACTCAACGATGGTAGCCAATCGCTTCTCGGATTCGGCGAACGACCCACCTTCCTGGATAAGGTCAAAATCGTGAAAACAGAAATAATCGAAACCCATTTTGGTAATGAATTCAAAAGCGGCATCTGCTTTGGCCTTTGCGGCATCGATGGCATCCTTAGGTTGGTCCCATGGAAAATTCTGGGTACCTGGTCCAAATGGGTCCGCCCCTTGTCCACAGAAGGTATGCCAATAGGCTATTGCGAACTTAAAATGTTCACGCATGCATTTGCCGGCCACTTTTTGATCCGGGTTATAATATTTAAAAGCTAACGGATTGTCGGAATCCTTTCCTTCGTATTTAATTTCGCCGATTCCCTTAAAGTATTCTTTGTTTCCTATTAGTGCCATTTTTTTAAGTTTATGAGTTTATGAGTTTATGAGTTTATGAGTTTATGAGTTTATCTTGGATTTATACATCATTGCTTCTGCCGATGGCTATCTGCAGAAGCAATCACTTCAAGTTAATACAAATGTTCGGCAGATTACTTTGTCGCGCCTCCTCGCACACACGTTTTATTTTTTTTCAAGCATTGATTCCAATTCTGTTTTCCATTTATGATAGGCTTTTTCATGCGCCATTTTATTTTTAGCAGGTTGAAAGCCCATCACATAATCATTGTCCAAAATCCGCTTTCCGAAAGCATCAAAATCGCCCTGATGCAGTTCGCAGGCCCTAGCTGCTCCAATGGCCCCTGTGGTATCATAAATTTCAATTTCCTGCCCAATCAGTGTGGTAACCGTCGTCGAAAAAATTTCTGCGCGAAAGAGGTTGTCATTACCAGCACGGATAACCTTGGGTTTAATGCCGTCTGCCGACATTATTTCCATGCCATACACGAAGGCAAAGGCAATACCTTCAAGCGCTGCCCTACAAAGATGTGCTTTTGTGTGATTGTTGAGGTTGATATTGGCCATGCGGGTTCCCAAATTCGCGTTCCTTAACATGCGTTCAGCGCCATTGCCAAAAGGGTGGATCGTAACGCCGTCGGAACCTATTGGGACTGTAGCTGCCAATTCATTCATTTCATCGTATGACGCTACGGCCAAATTATTCAAAAGCCATCGGTATTGTATGCCCGCGCCATTGATACATAACAACTTCCCTATTCTGGGATTTTTTGATGGGGAGTAATTAACATGTGCGAAATTATTTACCCTTGAACTTTCGGTAACCGATAGATTGTCGGTCACGGCATACATGACCCCTGAGGTTCCTCCCGTTGCGGATACTTCCCCCGGATTGAAGACATTCAATGAGAGGGCATTGTTGGGCTGATCTCCGGCGCGGTATAAAATGGGGGTACCTTCAGCAAGCCCGGATTCTAAAGCACCTTTTTTTGAAACGTTGCCTTGACGCCCAAACGTGTCGACCAAGTCAGGAACCTTACCGGTATCGATCCCATATTGGTCAAGCAACCAGCTTGCAGTTGTATTCTCCTTAAAATCCCACAAAATACCTTCGGAAAGTCCTGATATCGTAGTACAGATCACATCGCTTAATTTATAGGCAATAAAGTCGCCCGGCAACATGAATTTATAGATTTTCTTATAGATTTCCGGCTCATTATCCTTTACCCATTTTAATTTGGAGGCCGTAAAGTTACCTGGCGAATTTAAAAGATGTGAATTGCATTTTTGGCTGCCAATGGCGTGGAAGGCTTTTTCGCCAATTTCTACGGCTCGGCTATCACACCAAATAATCGAATTCCGAAGTGCTTTGCCTTCCTTGTCGACAATAACGAGACCGTGCATTTGATAGGAGATGCCGATGCCCGTAATCTCATTTGGGTCAATGTTGTTTTGCTCAAGTAGCCGCTTCGTTGCAGTGCATACATGCTTCCACCAATCAAGGGGATCTTGTTCGGCCCAACCATTTTCAATGGCGATCATTCCCATTTCCACCTTGGGTTCTGTCACCACGGAGAGCTTTCTTCCAGACGAAGATTCAACCAAAGCGGCCTTTATGGAAGAACTACCGATGTCATAGCCAATCGCATACATTCTGTCATCAATAAATGTGAATGATGAAGATATTCTTTTACTCGCAATGGTACAAACAGTTTCTAGTTATGTTTCTAAAATGTCGGTATTATGAAGGGGACAATTTTAATCGCATGGCAGAAAATTATGCTGTCTGAAATATTTATTTCTTTTCTACTTGAATGGTGAAAGCCTTGTCATTGTTTGAAATGAACAAGAAGTGTCCATCCCCGATCTTTATAATTTTTCGAAAACTGAGATTTTTGGGAAGGGGTAGATTCTCGTAGATTTTGAAATTTCCATTTTTGAAATTGGACAGGACACCGCCTGGATTTGCATCACTGTTGCCTAGTTCGGTAACATATCCCATATAATTACCGCCGAAGAATAAAACGGGCGCGTCCTTATCTATATCCAAGCAGAATGCTTCGATACTGCTCATTTGGG
>JALHST010000218.1 GCA_022865355.1 Maribacter sp.
AAACGTTGCAGGTTGGGAATTACCCGATTCGTGGTTCCCTGGGGAATGGTAAAGTTCTGTTCCAGCTTTTTATCTGGATCCTCGCGTACCCCGATAAATGGATCGGGATCGGCGTAAAGCCTTTTGAATTTGGGCGAATTGGCCCAGGTATATTGAATGAATTCAAACTGTTTGGAAATATTCGCATTAAAAACACCGAACAAAAGTCCGACTTCGCCCTTAGGTGTATGGTTTTCCGCAGAGCCTATAAAATCTTCCCCATACGAACGTACCCGCCGCATGATGCGATGACTTCTGGTAAGGGTCAAGGAAACATTCGGTGGTGACTCTTCAAAGACATCCCGCGGATTGGCACGGCGTATGTGGGCCCCAAACGGACATTTGTCCCCAACGGCATCTTCCTTCAGATAGTTAAAGTCATTGTCCTCCATGTCAACGCCGGGATCCTTGTCAAATTTTACCAAAGGCGCGCCGCCCGGCCAGCGGCCCATCATTTTTGCCGCAAGCAAGGTCGCTTCCTCCTTGCGTTTTTTATCATCGTCAGTATCGCTCTGGTTTTTCAAAAAGTTCCAAAAACCATCGACATCCTGTTGCAATTGCCGCAAAACAAAATACGTTCCATTTTGCCCCACATCCTTAAACTTTACATGCGTTTTTTTATCGGCGAGGCCTTCCGAATTATCGGGCAACATTTCATGTTTTCCTTGAGCCACATTAAGCAATGCCGTATCGGGGTATACCTTGTACTCATTTTTATATCCCAGCACAAATTCCCCCGGGTCGATAACATTATTAGTGCCCGAAGGTTTTACCCCGCTACCCTTTATCACTGGTTGCGAGATACCATCCCTGAATCCGAAATGCTCCCGGTCGTTGGGCAGGGATTTGCCATCCAAGGTATGAACTACCGATACGGCGGTTTCAAATTTCACCTTTAGCTTTTGATATAATTTTTCGGCCGTGGCCTCATCCTTTCCAAAGACCATCAATATAAGATCGACCCGCTTGTTTTCAGGTCCACCCCATTCCCATTTAGAGGGATCACTACTTTCAAAATCGCCCAATAAACGTTGGCGATGCTCCGTTACCATGCCTTCCCTAAATTCACGGGAAAAAGATTGCAGATTGGATTCATGATAGCCCAGTTGTTTTAAACCAGTACTGGTAAAACCAATATTAAGACAGCTATCGGTTAGGGGTGCCTTGGCATGGGTGACATCGTCGGCTACCGAGGCCAGAAAAGTTTTTGCCGCCGCAGGATCCTTCACCTGCATAAGATAATATTTTGAGCAGCCCATCTCTTTATAATCGTTGATCAGGTAGGCTTGTATTTGCGAAAGTTGTAAGGTTTTCATGCTAAAATTTTAAAATCTTTTTAAAAATAATTTGGCCTGCGCCTCGGTTAAATCCTCCCGAAGTTCATTGCGTATTTTTGTATTGTTGTTGATATTTTTTATCGAGAGGTGGCGGTAGGGGCAATACCATAGCTGGGTAGGTATTTGTGTACTGCGGCTCCATGCCAAAAAATGTTCCTCGTCATAGGCGCCCCCGGTCAGTACAATATTGGTTCCGGGAAATGTTACCGGCATACGAGGGACCCTATTGAACAAACCCGGAATTTTACCCAATACAACAGGGATGATGCCCAACAGGCCCATGAAACTTGTTTTTGGAAAATTCACGGTATTGCTGAAGATCGCGGTCAATCCCCAGCCCGATTGATCTATAAAATCGCCCAGGTATTGCTCCCAATTGCCATCAAAATTACTGAAGAATAGCACGTGCTTGCCATGATCGATCCGCACCCAGCGGGCGAAATGAATGGTGGGTATGTTGAGTAGTTTGCCTTTTACAAATACACAACCGGCCAGCACCTCGGTTCGAAACATCCAAAGCCAGAAGTTGAACCTACGGGAAAGCCCAGGCTTTAACACAGCTACCTGGGTAAACTGGTTTTGCGGAAAGAAATCTTCCACTTTTTTCAATTCATCTATTTTTTTATCATCGAGCTCACTCTGGGATAGTGTGACCTTTTTGTCCCACAGTTCATGAAATAGAAAAATGTAAAGAATCCAAAGTAGAACCGGTCCAGGCACAAGCAACCATCCCCAACTTGGAAACGGCGGCCATACTTTCCACATAATCAGAAAAAAAACCAGTCCCAGCACAAGCAACAAAACTAACAAGGATCCCCAGCCTAAAAACGGAAGCCATTTTATACCTTGCACCCCAGCTTTTTCTTTGCTCCAGGCAAATTCAGGATTAGAATCGACTTCTTGCCGTATCGCCCGGTGAATTTCCACGGCCGGGGTCTTTTCATCCCACTTGGTATTTTGTAGGAACTTCCAGATGTGTTGATGTAAGGCAGCTTCCTGGTGTATTTGGGTAACCGACCGTCCGGGGGCGCCATTATAAAAAGCAGAGGTACTGATCATCCCTTTTTTAAGGAAGTTTTTTCGGCTTTCTTCGGTGCGCTCTCCCGGCTCCGGGTAATCTATACAACATTCATAGAGGTCATCAATATATTTTGTGAGTTTGGTTACCAATTCGGTCAGGTGGTACTCCTGATGATCTTCTCCCACACCATCATAATTCGTGGTTAGGACCAATCGGATACCTACGGGAACTGCAGGCTCATCACGAAAAGAATCTCGGCTCAGGATTACCCATCGGCCGTAATGCAGGGTGCTTACTTTACCAAATTCAACGGGTTCTTCCGCCAACTGTTTCTTCTGCAATTCGACCCGTATTGCTTCCAACCTTGTTCTCAATATATCTAGTTTGTCTTCTTTTACTTCCGACAATGTGATGAAGGGATGCTGATGGATCATGTCATTCGAATTTTGAATATTGAACTGCAATTTCTCGACAAGAAAAGGCACTTCCTAAGTTAGATTTTCTTAAAATAAGGCAATTTCAAAAAAGCGGAAAGATTCATTTCTTATGCGCAGAAATAAACTTCATGCATTTAAATATACAATTAATTTATAATAATTTTAACAAACTGTGAGAAACTACAGAAGGAAGAAGGGGAACGACACACATTAGTACCGTATTCCTTATTTTGTTGAATAACCAACATTAAAAGATTAGGGTGTTTTCATGACGTTCGTTTTATGGGACTTTCTAAAATCTATCTGTTTTCTGAACATTAAGAGGTAAAACTAATTATTTTAGTTTGTTAACTCGTACAACCCATTGCTTTTTATTCTTTATAAAGATTTAGGCAAGAATTGTTGAGTTTACCATTAGGGTCCTTCATAAAATCAATCATTACTTGATCCATACACTCTGAATTACCACTACTCCCATGGCCACCTTCATCAAGAACCAATAGCGTTCCTTTACTTAGGTTCTCCATAAAAAGGGCTCCATTTTTCGGAGGTGTAACAGGGTCAAATCTATTTACTAGGATAAGTGTTGGTATATCGGAATCTTGAAATTTTCTATCTTCCATGGGCAAGCTACTGGTGTGCCAGTTCATCCCAGCTTGATAAAACGAATCAAAAAAACCAAATTTAGCAGGTATCAAAGGATATTTCTTATAGTTCTCTTGTATTACCTGAGCCGTATTCTCAGGATTAAAATTTTCATATTTTTCGACAGATAACAACATGGTTAGATTTATTCCTCCGGTCAATTGATATTCAAATTGTAGCACCTCATCGACGACTGGCCCGCCACCCTCGATAAACGCAGAAATAAGTTCAGGCGCTTTTTCCCTAGAATTGTTTTGATAGAGCAATCTTCTTAACAAATAAATACCATCTTGTGCATTGATGGTTACAGTCATTGAATCGTTCATAGTCACTGTCAAAGGTTTTTGTTTCAACTTTGAGATCGCCTTGAAATAATCTTCTTTAAGATTAGGATATTGTTTCTTACATTCTTCATCATCTTCACAGTATTCAAAAATTCTGCCCAAAGCCAGGGAATAGCTGTCCAAACGATTCAGAAGGAAATCACCACTGAGCGGCGCTGGGGAATCCAAGACCGAACTATGGATATATTCCGAGAACATATCCTGTACAACCCTGGCTATACGGGTTCCATAAGACCCTCCGAATAGGTTGTACTTTCCATATCCTAAATGCTTAAAAAGCATTCCGACGTCCTTCGCATTTTGAATCGTGTTATAATACTGAGGGTTCATATTGAGCTCTTCGCACTTCTTTTTATATTCAAGAATCATTGCTTTACTTAGCGCAAGTTCCTCCTCTTCATCGGCGTCTTTTGCCATAATATCGAATGCGTCAAAAGACATATCGGGCAGGGCAGATGAATATCCGATACCCCGTTGATCAAAAAGAATGATATCGCGGGCCGCGCGCAATGGGTGTTCCAACAAAAAACCGACCATACCTTCGTTCAGTGTGTTGCCTCCCGGGCCACCGGAAAAGAAAATCATGGGATAATTTGAGGAAACCGTATCCTTGGCTTTAAGAATAACATAGGTTATCCTGATTTTTTTTCCTTCGGGGGCATCATGGTTCTCAGGGACCAAAATTGCCCCTGCAAGAACATCTTCCCTTTTGGGAAGCCAATCCAAGGTATCTGCCTCAATTGGTACTTGGCTTTTTAGGACTTGACAACTAATAATGAAAAGAAGTACATAATAGGTAATTTTTCTCATGGCGATTTAATTTAAACCGTTGATTGATATTGCTAAATTTTACCGTTTTTTACAACGTACGTTTGTATAGGCCGGGAGGTAGACAGTCTATTTCATCTTACCTCTAATGTACCGAATTTATGGCATTGGTCTTATCATCACATTTTAGTTTGCTTCTGATAGATAATTGCCATGCTGATAATAGCGGATTTTAGTTCATCATCAATTCGCATCAATTACTCTACCTGAACCCGATATATTGGCTTCTATAGCCGGTGTTCCTTTGTAATAAACATCCCCACTACCTTCAATATCTACATTTAACGTGCTTATAGGGTAAACTTCACAATCGCCACTACCAATTATTTTTGCACTACAATTTGACACTATGAATTGAAATCCATTGAACTTTCCATCTCCTTCATTTTGAAGTGTCAAGCTTTCAGCATTTCCTGTTATGCTGATGTTTCCGGTTCCGGAATTGGATACATTAAAGTTCCCGCCTTCATCAACATTTGATATCACAAAGTCGCCAATACCCGTGTTTTTGATGCCATTGATTCTTTCAACAACAATGTTGGCTTTTAAACTTATATCCCTATAATTATGGTCATCCAAATAAAGTCTAAGCTCATTATCGACCACTTCGGTTTTTACCCGTTGGATGATATTGTCATCCGCTGTAATCTCAACGGATTGAGAATTGCCATGGGTAATAGTAACTTCGAAAACACCTTCACTACTAACTTTGGTGAAATCGGTAACATTTCTAATTTCTGAAATTGGTGATCCAGAACCTTCTATAGTATCCTTGGTACATGCAGTTACAGTAAGTAGTAAAATACAGATTGAAATAGTAATACGTTTCATGATATTTATTAAGTTAAACTTGTTTTAAAAAAATTCTTCAGATGGATTAAAAATTAATTTTTATCCAATTATGTTCATTATGAGCATTATTAAGGGTATGCCATTGAGTGTGGCATGGGAAATCAGGAATATGGTGTTGTTTTGATACTTTTGGGTTATATAGGACATAAATAATGCCCCCGGCAAGACCATAATTGCGTTATAGGGTGCAAACAAGTGAAAAGATGTCCATAACAATCCATGCACGATCCAGGTGTGTTTGCCATGCGTCAATTCTTGGCGTGGCCATAGATAGCCCCTCCAGAGAACCTCTTCTCCAACCACATTTAAGAAATATAGCATAAGGAAAAGGCCCAACAACCACCAATTGCCTTGAACATTGAATCCAGCAAAGGTTTCGCCATTGTTCATAAAATTCGTTATAACCTCAGGGGCGGGAAATGCATCATGTATTTTTTTAACTATAGGAAAGGCAAGTTTATAGACCAAAATATAGGACGCTACGTCAACGGCTACAAATAGAAGGGTCCATAACCACATTTTCCCTTTAATAGGTTTGTATCGAAAACGTGCTTTCAATGCCTTCCAGTTCCATGGATTGCCTTCTGCCCTGTAACCGTAAAGGGCGGCAATAAAGAATAAAACAAATGGAGAGATATAGGTTAAAAACAGTATAAGTTGGCTTGCGCCCAATTGATCTAGAGAGGGAATGACAACACGTTCGTTAATCAAGAATAGCATTGCTGCGCCTAAAAATATGACCAACGAGGTAAAAAATGCGATGGGTTTAATTTGCGATTGTGATTTCATTACTATTAAATTGATTGTGATAGGACAAAGGTGCCCTAGATTTACATGAAAATCGACCGAATAAAAAAAGTCGAACCAATTAAAGGGTTCGACTTTTGTATCTTCAGACGTACGACTTTTGTCTCAGACCTTATGCACTATAGTTTTTTCGATATTGGGTAGGGGTTAGTTTGGTATATTTTTTAAACGCCGTATTAAAGGAAGATTTTGAATTAAAGCCAACTTCGTACAATATTTCAAGTATGGTGAGATTGCTTTTAGAGGCGTCCGCCAATATTTCCATGGCTTTTTTGATGCGATATTCGTTCACAAAATCAAAAAAATGCCGGTCAAGATTATGGTTTATCAAAACCGAAAGTTCTTTTGAGGGCAAATCTAATTGTTTCGAAAGATCATATATACTTAACGAAGTTTCAAGATAAGGCGCTTCTGTTTCCATATGCCTCTTTAATCTGCTAAGAGTTTCATAGTTTTCTTTGTCTTCCACCGCCAGGGTTGCTTTTTGAGGACTTCCTGCAATAAGTTGTTTGACCAAGAGTTGTTTTGAATCTACCCTTCCGTAAAGTCCAGGTGTTTTCAAGGCCTTAATGACAAGCCAGCAAATAAATAACAAAGCCGATAGGCCTGTAATGGTCATTGCCAGCTCATATGGTACATCCAAATTGTTTATCATAAAAACATTTTTGAATGTAGAAACAACTGATTCAAAAGCAATCAATGTTATGAGCGTAATTAACCAATTGTAATAATTGACGTTACCATTCGAATAATTTTCCAAGAGTAATTTTTTCGATCTCAGAATTACAATATAGCATGCAATAATATAGGCAGCGATCTGAAGATGAAGTAAGAGATATATTAACTTCAATTCGATAATTAAATCGTCATTAGCTTTTAAAATTCCTATTTTCTTATCAAAATCCGCTAAATAGAATCTTGGAATTAATAAAAGGATGGCAATCACAAATGGAAGCGTATGCCAAAGATGTTTCCATTTTAATTTAAAATCTTCATAAGTGACGGAACAGATATAAAAATATAGTAGAGGCGGACTTAAAAAGAGTAATGTATTTAGAAATAATCCAAATCCAGGATGATATGGTAGGATAAATTGGCCACTTAAAACAGATCCAGAATCGATTGCGATAATTATTAAATAGATTGAAATAAGAATGTTTGACAATCTGTTCTTAGATTTTAAAGTGAGTAAAAAGAACGCAAAAAACAAACTTAAAAACGCAGTGAGAATATTAAGAACGTCAGCTATAGAATTTATGACCATATCGTGAAAACTGTTCTTTAAAAATAACGATTTATGAAATGGTTTATAATTCGAATTACTGCAAAGAAGTGTTATGCAACTATCCCATTCCAATATTCCAAATTATGTACCCAATGTTAACTAGCCTGCAAGACTCATCAGCAAAATCAGATGCTCTTTTGATAGTGATTTCATATTGTTTGGATTCTTATTATCATATCGATTTGCAATCTCAATGGCATAGTCCAACGTGTCTTATAAAGGATTAAAAAAATTAAAAGAAATATGTTTTTTCAAATTTTATCCAATACTATATCCCAATGATGACCATACAAACTACAAACTTGGGAAATAGAATTTTATGACATTGGTCATATTGGTTTGAGAATTCAAGATGAATTTATATTGGACTGCTATACAAAAAGTTGTTAGGGAACACATGAAAAAACTAAAGACCGTATAGCGAAAGAGCCTCTGATTTTCCCCTGAGCTCAAATTTTCCCATAGACCTAAATGATAAATGATTTTTTGGAAAATGATTAAGAAGGTTTTCGGAAATGAGAAGGGATGCCCCCAGTTCATTGCATTTGCTTTGAATGCGGGCGGTGGTGTTCAGTACATCCCCTGAATAGGCTATATCCCTTTTGATTACGCCTATCTCCCCTATAATGGCTCTTCCCACATGGAGACCAGCCTTGAACTCGGGAACGGCCTTAAATTGATCTATATAGCTTGGCCGTAAATCCTTCAATAATTGCATAATATTTTGAAAACACCGAATACAATTCAAATTCTTTAGTCCATTCTTAAGGTTCCAGCTGACCACAATCTCATCTCCGACGTATTGATACACTTCCGCTTTGGTGTCCAATAGAACCGGGGTCACATCACTGAAGACTTTTCTTAGGAAATGGAAATATTGACGCTCTCCGAGTTTTTCCGCAATGCTGGTAGATCCTTTCAGGTCAAGGAACATAAAAATCCTTTCCTCACTTTTTGGATGGAAATACTTTCCCAATAGAAATTTTTTAAATTCCCCTGGTCCATATTTATCGTTAACGAAAAGCGTAATCAAGGTGCTGGTAAAGACCAAAAACTTTAAGAGTTGTCCGGTTGGAATTTTAAGGATATTTAGGCAGAATGTAGAAATCCTTAAATATCCTTCATGGAGATATTTTAGGATTTGCTTGTTGGTACTTGGCCAAATGATGTTTCGCTTGTCGGACTCCTTCGCAATTGCACCCTATCCGATTTTTGCTTCACCCTTATCTTTCGGAACGCTACAAAAATCGGACACCCCGATAGCTATCGGGGTTGTGTAAGGTTAGTTATGGTAAGATTTAGGGGCTTCGCTGTTTTGTTTCTCTTTTGCCTTGTAATGGTCCATCAGATTTTGCATATCCTCCCCTACCTTCTTCTGCAATACCTTGGCATAAATTTGGGTGGTAGATAATTTTGTATGCCCTAAAAGCTTAGAAACGGTCTCGATCGGTACACCATTAGATAATGTAACAGTAGTCGCAAAAGTATGCCGGGCAACATGAAAAGTGATGTTCTTATGAATAGCGCACGCTTGCGAAATTTCCTTTAAATTTTTGTTCATCTTCTGATTACTATATACTGGAAAAAGTTTGCCGGTCGGTTCCATTTCTTCTCTGTACTTGTCCAAAATTTCCTTTGCCATTGGCAGCAAGGGAATTTTGACCGATTCGTTCGTTTTGGCTCTTTTGGTATGTATCATTTGGTTTCCATCCATGCCCATGAGAACCTGGTTAAGGTGCAGTTCCTTTATATCGATATAGGAAAGACCGGTATAGCAACTGAAGAGAAAAACATCTTTGATCCTGTTCAGACCGATTGTCATGAATGAAGTTCCCTCGATTAGGCCCAGCTCCCGCTCCGTTAGATAATCCCTTTCGTTCCTGTTGTAACGGAGTTTGAAATTTCTGAACGGGTCTTTCTCCAACCATTCCATTTTAAGCGCAAGGTTGGTAATCTTCATCAGCCTTTCTAGATGCTTCATCGCACCATTGTTCGAACAGGTCTTTCGTGCTTTTCTTGGCCTATAGGTTCTGATATAGTTTTCGAAGTCGGCGATGAACTTATAGTTCAGTTGTATCAAATAAATATCATCGGTCTTTAAACGCTCCCGCAGATATTGTTTTAAATATTTTTCGGTAGATAAATAATTCTTAAGTGTTCCCCACTTGAGCGATTTATTGATATTGCTGTTGTGATATTCGAAAGCCTTCATCAAGGTCATGCGTTCCTCGTCCTCCCCGAAGTACCTAGACTTGATCGCCTTGGCCGTGATCAGCTTCCGTTCCGAGTGCAATTGCTTGTGGGCGTTGAGAACTTCGGCGTATACGTCATCCAGATAGGTGTTCAGTAAAATCAGGTTTTGGTCGGCTTCTTTGGCCCGACACCTGAAAATATTCCAATTGCACACCGCAATATCACGTTTTATACTGAATTCGGCGCGTTTTTTGTTGACCGTGATCCGGACGTAGATGTCCAGTTTTTCCGGATTGTTCCTTTTCTTCCGAGTGAAGAAGATTACTCCTAATATGCTGTCCGTACGTATGTTGTAAGTCTTTTTAATTAAACATTTTTTGTTTAAAGACTACATCTAAATGGGCTAAATGCTATTTAAATTTAACAAATTGTGTACCGCTTTGCACACCGAATTGCACACCAAAAGGATGGTTTCAAAACGATTCAAATGAATACAAGGAAAATAAAAAACCCTGAAAATCATACGATTAGCAGGGTTTTGGTCCGCCTTGATAGGCGGTTCGTCGGGATGACAGGATTTGAACCTGCGACCACACGGCCCCCAGCCGTGTACGCTACCGGACTGCGCCACATCCCGAAAATATTCAATTCTCCTCGAGATATCTCTTTATACCTCGCTTCTTGATTCTTCTTTCCAATATAATTGCCTCTGTCCGATCGGTGCAATTATAAATTTTTACCAAAGACCAAGGCACGCCCTTG
>JALHST010000219.1 GCA_022865355.1 Maribacter sp.
GGTTTTGAAATGACAATGCCATTGGTTCCCCCGGATAGGTTCACGAAAAAGTTCTCCGAATTTTCGCCATACGAATTATCAATGATGGGAACCGCAATGGTCTTCGTCTCCCCGGCCGTCCCAGCAAAACTTAGGGTGCCCGATGTCGTAGTATAATCACTACCCGCTACAGCCGTACCATCGGAGGTGGCATAATTTACGGTAAACCCTCCCGGTTTATTTAGATTCATGGTCACCGTGAAAACGGCGGTACCCGCTTCTTCTGCCACCGTCACATCGTTGATCGAAATACTGGGACCAAAGGTTGCCGTGAACAAGACATTATCAATATAAATGATATCCCCACTGCTCCAACTGGTATCTGTCCCACTGAATCGAATGGCGGAAGCAGCTGAAATTTGATTGACCGTGAGGGTATGGGATATAGAGCCTGTTGCATTTGTATTTATAGTTGCTACAACTTGCCAGGAAGAGGTGGCCGAGTTCCAAAGCTCCACGTCTAATCCTTCTCCTCCTCTTGAAGTCGCGTCGTAATCTAATGTCAACGTTACCGCAGTGGCCCCTGAAAGGTTGAGCGTTCTGCTTATGGTTCGACCGTCTAGGTTGTTGAATCGTAATCTACCCCCGTTAATATCTATTCTGCCATTGGATGGATTGTTATCTTCACTGTCATTCCAACCCGCTGAAAAATTGGTATTTCCGTCATTGTTCGTATAGGACGCACTACTAAAATTGTCGCGATAGGTCTGCTGGGCAAACAATTGGGTACAGCCAATGAAGGCAATAAGTAGGAACAGTATTTTCAAATCACCAAAAATCTTCATCGAATAGCTTCAATTTGATTTACATAGGGTTTGTAAAATTGCACGAGTCAACTTCCCAATTCTTTAAACCAAACAAATATAGAGGTAGCTCTTCCGAAAAATAAATAATTGTTGTGTAGGCCCAGATTGCAAGAGTGAAGACCGTGATTATTGCGGTATGAAGTGCTAATTCTTACAAAATACGACCTTATTTATGCGTGTAGTATATCGATGAGCAAGCTATAAATAAGGGCTTTTGTAAGGCCATTAATAAAAAAGCAGCTACCTATGCAGCCGCTTTTATATCGTTAAGTGATCAAATAGTTCCCCTTTCATTCCATGATGATAAACTCGGATCTTCGGTTCAATTCATGTTCCTTGGCGGTACATTTTACCCCATTCGAACAGTTATTGACCAATTTGGTCTCCCCAAAACCCTCTCCTTGGAGCCGTTCCTTGGCGATACCATGCGTAACCATATAATTTACGGTAGATTCGGCCCTTTTTTGTGATAGCCATAAGTTATAGGCGTCCCTGCCCCTGCTGTCGGTATGCGAATTTACCTTTATCTTTAGGCTGGGATATTTTTCCATGGCGGCGATTACCTTTTCTACCTCGACCTCAGAATCTTTTCGGATATTATATTTATCAAAATCGAAATAGATAGTACTTAACTGAAGTAACTTTGCCAAATCATCCCCATAACCCGCCGTAACCTTTTCCCTCTCTAAGTAAAAATCGATAATGCGCGGTTTGCCATCCGATTTTCCCAAAAATTCCTCGGCAGGAACATACCCCTGCATTTGGGCCCTGACAAAATTTCCTTGGTCACAATCTAGGGAGAGCACGTAATTCCCATTAAAATCGGTAATTGCCGATGAAATCTCCTCATTATTCTCATCGATTACCTTGACGGTGGCCCCGACCAGTAACTCATTCGAAATCTTATCCCTAACCGTTCCGGTAATACCTTGAACACAATCAAGAATCAATGGTCGGGTCTCCAAAAAGCTATAAATATCATCGGCTCCCAAGCCATCGGTTCGGTTAGAAGCAAAATACCCTTTTTTGGTATCATCATCAATGATGTAAGTAAAATCGTCCATTTTACTGTTCACTGGCTCCCCAACATTTAATACACGACCACTAAACCTTCCATTGGCAATTTTTGTGGCAAACACATCCAGACCCCCAAGCCCAGGATGCCCGTCAGAAGAAAAATAAAGTATTTCATCACGCGACACGAAAGGAAAGGTTTCCCTAGCCTCGGTGTTAATATTGTTTCCCAAATTTTCAGGTGTGCCATAGCTGCCATCTTCATTGATCGCTATTTTAAATATGTCAGATCCTCCAATCGTTCCGGGCATGTCCGAAGCGAAATACAAGGTTTTTTCGTCGGGACTCAAGCTGGGATTCGCCACTGAATAGGTATCGCTATTGAAGGGAAGTTCTTCAACATTGCCCCATACCCCATTGATGAGGCTCGCCTTTAAAATTTTTAAACGGATTACCCCGTTTTCATCTTTTATAGGTTTGCCATCTTTAAAATTATTTCGAGTAAAATAAAGGGTTTTCCCGTCCTTGGTCGCGGTCGAAGTCGATTCATGCAACCTGGTATTCACCTTATCGTCTAATTTCTTGACCACATTCGCAGAAGCACTATCGGTATTTACCTTATATAAATCCAAAAAATCCTTTGAATTCCATGTATGCCTGTATTTTGCCAAATTGCCCGTATCCCGATCCGAAGAGAAAATAAGGCCGGCTTTATAATAAGACGGTGCAAATTCAGAATAGGGCGAATTATAAGCAAAAGTGCCAATATCGTATCGACCCGAATTTTTCTTTATTTCCGCCAAATAATCCTTCTCACCTTTATAGGCCGTAGCTATGAGGTCGTTTGAAGACATTTCGGAAAATTTGCCCATCATCGTATTGGCCGTGTCATAGTCTCCCAATGATTTAAGGGTCTGGGCATACCTGAAATAGTAATCGGGACCTACATCGGAAGGATACTCCGCTACCAGTCGTTTATATGTATCGGCCGCTTCCTGATAATCAGCGTTGAAATAATATGAATTCCCTAGTTTTTTTAAAAGATCGGCCGAAACAAAGCCTTTTTCAATGACCCTTTTATAAATATCGATCGCTGGGCTGAATGAATAATACTGATATTTTTCATTTGCCTTGGTCATCAATCTTTCCTGGGCCACAACCCCCCCACAAAAAGCAAGTGCCAAACAAATCAAAAATATATGTCTCTTTTTCATTATGTATAGCCAGTTTTAGAAAAAACGAGGTGATATGGTCTTTTGAAACGATTTTAGTAATTCAAATCTTAAAAATACTTCGAATGATCCATCATTAAATTGCGTGCCGCCCAATTCAGTTGTTTCTTTATCATAAGCGAGTCCTAACATCAATTGAGGGGTAATCTGAAATCCTGCCATAGCACTGAGGGCAGCGTCCCAACGATAAGCAGCACCAAATGTAAATTTCTCAAGATATAGGAAACTAGCGGAAAGATCTAGTTGTAAGGGCGCGCCACCTACTACTTTCGTCAACAAAGCCGGTTTAAACTTGAAATTATCGTTCATTTCAATAACGTATCCCGTTATAAAGTAAAAATTAATGCGTTCCTTGGAAAGGAATTGCACAGAATTTGCATCGCGTTGCGAATTATCGAAATGCTCGGTCTGCAATAAATTAGGGGCGGAAAGCCCTGCATAAAATGTGTTGGAATGGTAATACAATCCCAAGCCAAAATTCGGTGAAAATTTATTCTCGATATTATCCCCACTTATGGGTTCGCTATCAAAATTTCGCAATCCTGCAAAATCCAGGTTGAGTAGATTGCCTCCTACCTTTAATCCAAAAGATAATTTACCTTCCCTTGAAACATCGAGGGTGTAGGAAATGACTCCATCAAAACGCGTTTCCTGCACCACACCGTTGCCGATATTGTCGTTGATTACCGAGATACCATACCCGAGCTTGCTATTTCTTATCGGGGAATGCAGATTCAACGTTTGGGACTTTGGGGCCCCATCAAGCCCGACCCATTGCGATCTATACAATGCGGCGATACTTAATTGTCCCCTAGATCCGGCATAGGCAGGATTCACGCTCATTGTATTGTACATGTACTGGGTGTATTGCGCCTCTTGTTGGGCCATTCCCATACCCATGAAAACCAGTATAAAAAATAGTGTTTGAAAGATTTTTTTTTGTCCCATCATTTGCTGTTCACTAAATTATTTACTGAGGTATAGATACCCACTATCAGTAACATTGACTTGATTTTTCAGTTGATATTCAAAGATATAAAAATATATCCCCGCTGGCAGGTATTCCTGCACGCTCAGGGTTGACCTAGCCTTTGACCTTCCATCAAATATATTCCTTTGGTTGTCATAATCTTTGCCTTCAAATACGGCCACCCCCCATCTATTGAAAATCTTGATTGAATTGCTTATTGTCTGATCAACTCCTCGAATGAAGAGGAAATCATTATCTCCATCAAAATTGGGCGTAACCATTTGGTTGACCAGAATAGATTCAACACTTACGATTACGGTCGCAGTATCACAGTTGGTCGGGTTTAGATTCTCACAGATGGTATACTCGATCGTATAGGTGCCATCCGAAGTGTTCGGGGCTATCTCGACCGTTCCATCGGTATTGACGGTCAAAGGACCGGTAGGGGTCGAGGTAAGGGTAACATCGACAGCATTGACCGGTTCCCCATTCAAGGTATCGTTATCATATACATTGCTTCCTACTACAAGACCACCAGAAGGCCCATAAACGGGATTGGCACTGAAATCATCTTCAACGGCATCGATCGGGGGCGGTATAACCACTACCGTTACCATGGCCGAGTCGCAATTGGTGGGCACTGCATTTTCACAAATCGTGTATTCGATCGTATAGGTACCATCAGGGGTATTAGCGGCGACATCTACCGTTCCGTCCGGATTGATGGTCAAAGGACCGGTAGGAGTCGAAGTCAGGGTGACATCATCAGGATTCACCGGTTCCCCGTTCAGGGTATCATTGTCATACACATTACTTCCTGTTACAATACCTCCGATAAGCCCATCTACCGGGTCGGCACTATAATCATCATCTACCGCATCAATGGTCATAATAGGGCCCACTGTGATGGTCACCATGGCCGAATCGCAGGTATCGGAGGTATCGCAAACGGTATAGGTAAAGGTATCTGTACCAATAAATCCGTTGTCCGGGGTATAGGTCACAAAATCGTCGGTGATATCGCCGGGCGTGCCGTTGTCGTTTATCACCACCGTGCCGTCGGTCGGCTGGGTCACGGTCAGCGTCCCGTCGCCCGGGATGCCTGTGTCATTGTCCAGTACGTCAATGTCGACCGCCATGTCCTCGGGGGTCGAGGCCGTATCGTCGACGGTATCAATTATTGGTCCAACGCTTACGCTCACCGTGGCGGTATCGCAATAGTCGTCGGTGCCACAAACGGTATAGGTAAAGGTTTCCTCCCCGATAAATCCGTTGTCCGGGGTATAGGTCACAAAATCGTCGGTGATATCGCCGGGCGTGCCGTTGTCGTTTATCACCACCGTGCCGTCGGTCGGCTGGGTCACGGTCA
>JALHST010000220.1 GCA_022865355.1 Maribacter sp.
CTTTAAGCACTTCCTTTTTGAAACGTTTGCCGCCACAGGAGTCACATTCAAGGTGTACGTCGGCCATGAATTGCATTTCCACCGTAATTTCGCCTTCCCCTTTGCATTTTTCGCAACGCCCTCCATCAACATTAAATGAAAAATGTTTGGCCTGGTAACCACGGATCTTACTTAACTTCTGAGAGGCAAAAAGATTCCTGATATCATCATAGGCCTTGATATAGGTAACCGGATTGGAACGTGAAGATCTTCCTATCGGATTTTGATCAACAAACTCAACATGTTTAATTGACTGGTATTTTCCTTCCACAGCCGTAAATTGACCTGCTTTTTCGCCATAACCTCCGATTTCTTTTAGAATGACGGGATAGAGTAATTTTTTTATCAACGTACTTTTGCCACTTCCCGAAACACCGGTGACCATGGTCAGCATGTTCAATGGAAAAGTGACATCGATATTCTTCAAGTTATTTTCCCGTGCCCCTTTAATGGTAATAAATTCTTTTGAACTTCTGCGTTCCTTGGGTATTTCAATTTCCATAGAGCCATTGAGATAGCTCGCTGTGAGGGAGTTAGATAATAATACTTCTTTTAAGGGACCATGTGCCACGACTTCACCACCATGGGTACCGGCTTCGGGACCGATATCGATTACTTCATCGGCGGCTTTCATAATATCCTCATCGTGTTCAACGACGATCACGGTATTTCCCAGATCTCTCAGTGACAGTAGTACCTCAATGAGGTTTTCGGTATCCTTAGGATGCAGTCCGATGCTGGGTTCATCTAAAATGTACATAGAACCTACCAAACTGCTTCCCAATGAGGTAGCCAAATTGATACGTTGGCTTTCCCCTCCTGATAGTGAGTTCGATTTGCGGTTCAAGGTAAGATAACTTAATCCGACCTTATTTAGGAACCCCAACCGGCTATTGATTTCTTTCAATAGGCGCGACGCAATCTGTAGATCGTACGAATTCAAGGATAGTTCCCCAAAAAATGCTATGAGCTTTTCAATTGATAATTCGACGAGGTCGGAGATTGATTTTCCCCCGACCCGCACATAGTTGGCTTCCTTTCGTAGACGTTTGCCCTTGCAGAGATCGCATTTGGTCTTTCCGCGGTAACGCGATAACATGACCCTGTTTTGGATTTTATAACTTTTTTCTTCAAGTAATGTGAAAAAATCATGAAGTCCCGTGAAATGGGAATTTCCGTCCCAGACCAATTGTTTTTGTTGATCGGAAAGTTCATACCATGGTTTGTGAATCGGAAAGTCGAATGTATAGGCAGCATTGACCAGTTGGTCACGGTACCACCCCATACTTTCCCCACGCCAAGGAAATATGGCATTTTCAAAAACCGATAGTGACGTATTCGGGATGACCAAATCCTCATCGATACCAATGACATCGCCATAACCCTCACACTTTGGACAGGCCCCATACGGGTTATTAAAGCTGAACAAATGTACATTGGGCTCCAAGAACGACATACCATCGAGTTCAAACTTATTATTGAAAAACGTTTGTTTTTTGGTATCGATTTCTTCGATGATGCATGCCCCTTTTCCTTCAAAGTAAGCCGTATCAACCGCATTTGCAAGACGATTGTAAAAATCTTCATCGTTTTGTGTAATGATTCGATCTATGACCAGGTCGAATTTTTTGGTTATATCCTTCGGAGCTTTTTCGATTCTAAAGATCTCCCCATTATATCTGATACGGGCATAGCCCTGTTTAAAAAGCAACTGTAAAGATTTTCCGGTATTTCGGTCTTCCTGTATTGTTATGGGCGCCAATAGTAAAAGTTTTGTGCCCTCGGCATGCCCCTTTACATGGTTGATTACATCAGTTACCGTATTCTTCTTGACTTCTATTCCTGAAATTGGGGACATCGTTCGTCCGATCCTAGCGTATAGCAGTTTTAGATAATCGTAAATTTCAGTTGTCGTACCTACCGTGGAACGCGGATTGGTTGAATTCACTTTTTGCTCGATCGCAATGGCCGGGGCGATACCTTTTATGTAATCGACTTTGGGCTTGTCGAGCTTGCCCAAAAATTGACGGGCATAAGAGGATAAACTTTCTACGTAACGTCGTTGCCCCTCGGCATATAAGGTGTCAAAGGCCAAGCTCGACTTACCAGACCCCGATAACCCAGTGATTACCACTAATTTATTTCGTGGAATAACGACATTCAAATCCTTAAGATTGTGCAATTTTGCACCCTTGATTATTATATTTTCCCGAGGGTTTACGTCTAGATTTATGAACATGCTATTGTATAGATCGACAAAGATACAATTTGCTCATTCTAATAACCAACAATAGGGTTCCCCTAACCAAAATTAACTTGATTGTAGCCTAAATTTTTTGTTCCAGTTTTATTTTTTCTATATTTGAACTCACAAATACGTCAAAACGCCTATAGCAATACTATTACTTTTTGAAAATTAGAGAATAGCCTACAAGACCTTTTCACAAGAAGAGGTAACTAATTTAACCCAAAAAAGTAATAGTTATGGAGCCACAAATCGACGATTCGCAACTGATTAAAAGATATTGTGCCGGGGAAGAAAAGGCCCTAGAGTTATTAATAAACAGGCACAATCAACGTCTCAGTAGTTTTATCTACTCAAAAGTCAATGATCGCGAGATTACAGAAGACATTTTCCAGGATACCTTTATAAAGGTGATCAAAACCTTTAAAAGAGGCGCTTACAACGAAGAAGGCAAATTTCTCCCTTGGGTAATGCGAATCGCGCACAATCTTATTATCGACCATTTTAGAAGAAACAGTAGAATGCCCATGTTAGATGGGTCCCAAAGTTTCAATATTTTTTCGGTATTGGGAGATGATAAATTGAATATCGAGAAACAATTGATTAAAAATCAGATATATTCTGACCTTAATCTTCTTATTCAAGAATTGCCGGTTGATCAAAAAGAAGTTTTGGTTATGCGGATGTATCAGGACATGAGCTTTAAGGAAATAGCCGAAAATACAGGGGTCAGTATTAATACTGCACTCGGTAGAATGCGCTATGCATTAATTAATTTACGAAAGCTCATCGAACAGAATGATATTGTTTTAACGAATTAATACGCGATAGGTCGAAGGATTTCCACTATAATTAATTGAGATGCGTTCATATAATGAAACAAATCTGAAATTATATGGAGAAAATTTACACGAATGACCAGAGCCATTGTAAACTTATCAAGAGTAAAAGAGAAACGGTAGCGTTCTTGCTGAATTATTCAAAATCGCTAAAGATTATCCAGGCCAAGGACCTTCAATTTGAAAGTAATATGAATTAAGCCCCCGTCTCTCATAACACACGCCCTCACATTCTTCTAGATTGTGGGGGTTTTCATTTTTTGGACAATCCGCTCAACTTCGTGTAATTGTAATTCTACCTTCAAAATAAATTCGGCCATTCGAATTCACGAAATAGCAACCTAAAAACTCTTTTAATCAAAATCCGGAATCATTGAATTTTCTCTCTGAAAATCTAGAGAAAAATAGAAAACTGGGGTTTCACATCAAAAACGTGCGCTTTTACAACAATGTTTTTTTCTAACACCCCCTTTTATCTAGTTTTAGTTCATAATTCAAATTATAGCAGTGGATTTTAAGCCACAAAATATATTAAGAATCAATTAATTAACTAACAGTGCTTCTTAAAACGAAGCCCCTAATCTTAACCAAAAAAGTTATTTGCATGGAACTACAAATTGAAGATTCAGTACTAGTAAGGGATTATATCAGTGGTGATGAAAAAGCCTTAGAGGTCCTAATCAACCGACACAACCAGCGGATTTCAAGTTTTATCTATTCAAAGGTTCTGGACAGGGATGTAACCGAAGACATTTTTCAAGACACCTTTATAAAGGTTATAAAGACCTTAAAGAAGGGTTCCTATAGTGAAGAAGGTAAATTTTTACCTTGGGTAATGCGTATCGCCCACAATCTTATCATTGATCACTTCAGAAGGAATAAGAGAATGCCCATGTTCGAAGGGAGTGATGATTTTAATATATTCTCGGTAATTGGGGACGAGAAACCAAATATTGAAAAGCAACTTATCAAAGATCAGATCGATACCGACCTTCGATTTCTGATCGAAGAATTGCCAGATGATCAAAAGGAAGTTTTATTGATGCGTATCTATCGGGATATGAGCTTTAAGGAAATTTCCGAGAATACGGGGGTAAGTATCAATACGGCACTTGGCAGAATGCGATATGCCTTGATCAACCTTCGAAAAATTATTGAAAAGCACAATATCGTCCTTAGTATATAGAGAGAGAAATTCCGGCAAAAAACAATATATCCATTTTAGTTGCGTTATATTAGCATAACGATACGATTACTAATATGGAAAAAATTTACTCTGAACATCTAGCAAATAGGCAATTAGCTAAGGCCTGTCCTGAAACCGTCCGATTTTTATTGGATTATTCTAAATCGCTACACGTAATAGCTTACAAAGACATTAGCTTTGAAAGTATCTTAAACTGATAAAAGACCATAGTGAACACTATGGTCTTTTATTTTTATGGTAGGCGGTTAAAACCGTTTTTCGTCCTATGGTCTTGGTGATGATGTCTTTGTCAAGTGACCAACCCCTCGCAGGTGAATATTCCCGGCCATACCAAATGATTTGCAAATGTAGGTCGTTCCATAGTTCTTTAGGAAAAAGTCTTTTCGCATCTTTTTCTGTTTGCACTACATTTTTTCCATTACTAAAGCCCCATCGATATAGCAGGCGATGTATGTGCGTATCGACCGGGAATGCGGGAATACCAAACGCCTGGGATACTACGACGCTGGCTGTTTTATGACCTACCGATGGTAATTCTTCCAAAAGTTTCATTTCCTTAGGTACTTGACCTTGATATTTTTCAATAAGTATTTTAGAAAGACCGTGAATCCCCTTTGATTTCATGGGCGAAAGCCCCACCGGTTTAATAATTTCCCTAATTTCAGCCACCGACAATTTAACCATGTCAAACGGATTGTCAGCTTTTGAAAACAACCTAGGCGTAATCTGGTTCACCCGCACATCGGTGCTTTGGGCCGATAATAAAACGGCGATTAGCAAGGTAAATGGATCTTTATGTTTTAATGGGACGGGTATTACAGGATATAGCTCTTGCAATTTTTTAATAGTGAAATCAACTTTTTCAACTTTGGTCATTTATGCTTAGTTTCGCTGTAAATTTTAAAAGCGAATTTAACTAAAAATAAGAATGACTATGTTAAAAGTAGGGGACAAGGTGCCTGAATTTGTATCGAAAGATGAAGAAGGGAATACCATTCGTTTATCAGATTACAAAGGTAAAAAACTAATTATTTTTTTCTATCCTCGTGCCAGTACGCCAGGTTGTACCCTGGAGGCCTGCAATTTAAGGGACAATTATGAGGAATTACGCACTCAGGGATTTGAATTATTGGGTGTAAGCGCCGATTCGTCAAAAAAGCAGTATAATTTTAAAAAGAAATATAAATTTCAGTTTCCCTTGTTGGCCGATGAAGACCATACCGTTATCAATATTTTTGGGGTATGGGGTCCGAAAAAGTTTATGGGTAAAACCTTTGATGGCATTCATAGGAAAACGTTTGTACTTGACGGGAATCAAACAATAGAAAAGGTAATAGAAAAGGTAAATACAACCGATCATGCCAGCCAATTATTAGAGTAGTCACTGCAATTCTTAATTCTGTAAGGCAGTAGATTGGCAATCTGGTTTAGCACAACTCAGGGCAACCCTTTAGGAATTAGCTTCGTTTTCATTGACTAATTTTTTAGTGAACAGATGATTTTTTTTGATGATTTCGGCAATTCCTTCAGGTAGCATTTCCTCCCAACCCTCTTCGCCATTCGTGATTTTTTTGAGGACATCCCTGGAAAAAATATGCATTATCTCAGGATCGTAATCTATAATATCCATCACTTTGCCATTATACTTAAAGAATTTGTATAATTCCTTCATGCGCGGATGAACCTTAACAGTGTTGCTCGTCATTATTTGGCCAGTTTCGGAATTTTTCATGGGGTAGAGGTACACCTGAAGATCTTTAAAGAACAGTTTACCGAAAGCCTCCAAAATACCCCCGCTTAAGTGCCTATAATATTTTTCATCAAAAATATCCACCAAATTGTTGACACCCATGGTCAGGCCAATTTTGGCCTTGGTGTAATTATTGAAATATTCAACTAGTTTGTAATATTCCTGAAACTTTGAAATCATTACCATATGGCCCAATGAGCATAGTAATTCAGCCCGATCCATAAAATCTTGCTCATCGATTTCACCAGACGCACGGAGGTTCGATAAAGTAATTTCAAAAATAACAATGGTGTTTTCTTCCTCGACACTGGGATCCCGTATAAATATATCATATGACTTTTGGAACATATCGGTGTTCACTTTCGTAACGGGCCGAAAGCTCCCCCGCATAGCCAGGATATTCTTTTTGTACAATTCTGCGGCTGGCAAGAGATTATTGCCATCGGGCCCAAACATTACGGCATCGGTCATATCATTTTTAATGAGCTGAAGACTCATCAATCGATTGTCAACATCTTTAAAATTGGGTCCCGAAAAATTGACCATGTCGATTTCTATTGTATCCTTGTCGATATGGTCGTACAGATATTTTAATAATTTCCTGGGCTTATGATACTTATAAAAGGCCCCATAAATAAGATTTACGCCTACCGTTCCCAAAGTCTCCTGTTGCAGTCGAGCCTCGTTCTGTTTAAAGCGTATATGAAGAATGATCTCGTCGTATTCTTTTTGTGAGGGATCCAATTGATAGCGAATGCCTAGCCATCCATGGCCTTTGTATCTTTTTGAAAAGTCAATGGTGGCTACCGTATTGGCGTATGAAAAGAACAAACGATCAGGATGTTGTTTTCGGCTGATGCGCTCTTCCATTAACTTCATTTCATGCTCGAGCATTTTCTTTAACCGTGACTGGGTCACATAGCGACCATCTTCCTCAACACCATAGATCGCATCGCTAAAGTCTTTGTCGTAAGCGCTCATGGCTTTGGCAATTGTACCCGAAGCACCGCCTGATCGAAAGAAATGCCTAGCGGTTTCTTGCCCGGCACCTATCTCGGAAAAAGTACCATAGATAACAGGGTTCAAATTTATTCTAAGCGTCTTTGATTTTATCGAGGGGATGTTTTCGAATGCAGTGTCCCTATCTAGAACTGATGCCATTTTATGGATTTTGCTATTAAAACCACTCTGAAGATATAACAATACATATAACCGTATTCCTTAGTTCGTTTAACCTCATGCAATTGAGTTTAATCGTTTATGCGATTGGAATCAATTGCCGTGCCAGAAAAATAGGGAACTACTACTTAATTATATTCTATTATGAATCCAAACAGATTTGACAAAGTTAATAAGAATGGGTAATGTATTAAATAAATAAGTTATAATTTTGAAATAAATAGGTAATCGGTTGAAAATTACTTTTTTGGGTACTGGAACATCCCAAGGTATCCCTGTAATCGGGAGCGATCATCCTGTATGTCTCAGTGGGGATCCCAAGGACAATCGACTGCGTGTTTCGGTGCTTCTTTCCTGGGAAAACTATAATTTCGTTATTGATTGTGGCCCCGATTTTCGTCAGCAGATGCTTCGACATAAAGTTTCAAAATTAGATGGCATTCTCTTCACTCATGAACATTCAGATCATGTGGCAGGACTTGACGATATTCGTCCGTTTTTCTTTCGACAGGGCGATATACCCATTTATGCACATGAGCGTGTTATCAAGTCACTTCAAGAGCGATTTGACTATATCTTTGCCAATAGCAACCGATATCCGGGAGCTCCAGCGGTTCAAGTACATACGATTGTCAATGATCATCCCTTTAAACTAGGTGGAAAGATGATCATCCCCGTTGAGGCCGACCATAATCGACTCCAGGTCTTTGGTTATCGAATAGATGAGTTCACCTATCTGACCGATGTAAAATCTATGAAAGATCACGAAGTGGAAAAGATTAAAGGAACAGGTGTTCTGGTCGTAAATGCCTTGAGAATAGAACCGCACCATTCGCATTTTAATTTGGAGGATGCCTTGAAATTTGTTGAAAAGGTAGGCCCAAAAACGGCCTATTTCACTCATATTAGCCATTTATTGGGATTTCACAAGGAGGTTGAAAAAAAACTTCCAAAAGGAGTACATTTGGCTTATGACAACTTAACCATTACGCTTTAATTCGATTCACTACCATGAAGAATAAAATATTTCTTTATCTGTTTATTTTCACGGCCCTGACCTGTCTTTATTTGCTTGTTAGCAACAACACCATGCAAAAGGTAAAAAACGCGCAAATACAAAAACTTGATTCCGAAATAGTTGCCTTGAAAGATTCTCTACAGGTCGTTCAATTAAAAGTATTGGACTTACAGTATTTCTCTTTGGAAAACAACGATGATGCCCTTGCGTATTACGATCGTTTAAACCTCAAGGATCCTTCACGTTACATTGCTGACAAACTTTTGGAAACCAACGAATCAAAAGGAGATAATCCTTTAATTCCCTATGAAGGAATGGAAGGGTTTTTTAAAATCAACAAGATTAAAGTCTTGAACCACAAATGGATACTTACCGATTTTTCAGATGGAAAATTTTGGGGCGAACTATTGATCAAATATGAATTAAAGGATGATCTGAGCGTCGACTTCACTCTAATAGACCATTTACTGTATACCCGAAGTAATTAAATTTTGTCTTTTAACCACTTTTTAAAGGCAAAAAAGTTTTGTGGGGACACCCCATGACCTACAGGAAATTCTTCATAAACAAAAGATATTCCCAATCCTTCAAGGATATGAGGAGCTCTTTGTGCCCATTCTGGGGGAATCACTTGATCTACCTGGCCATGCGATGCATATATTTTAAGGCTTTTATGATCTTTTTCCTTATAGCCCTTGACCAATAGCTCCTCATTGATGTAACCACTTAAGGCGATTAGGTTCTTTATTTTTTCTGGATACGATAGGGCGACCGCATAACTCAAAACCGTTCCTTGGCTAAAACCTAGCAGACTTACCTGGTCGGCATCAAGCCTGTACACCTGGCATGCTTCCTCAATAAAAGCAACGATGCCATCCCGCGATATTATGGCTTGTTCATTGTTGCTCCATTTACCTTGCTGGGCATCAAAATCAATGGCATACCAGGCATATCCGAAAGGTTGCAGGGCATAGGGAGCTCGCACTGAAATGATGCAAAGCTTTTCAGGTAATTCGGATGAAAACGAAAACAGATCTTTCTCATCGCTGCCGTAACCATGGAACATGAACATCACGGGAATTTTTCCGGACGTCATGTTTGACGGCCGAATAAGATGTTCCAGTGATAGGGGGGCGGTTGTCATATTATTGAATAAAAGTGAACCATTTTTGAAAATAGGGGCCAACGAGTGGAAGTGATTTTTGCTTCAGGTTTAAAGCTCCTGCAAATGCGTAAATCCAGAAAAGGATATAGCAAAGATATAACCCATAGAGTGCATATTGATTATAAGCGACGCTAGATAATAGGGCAAAAGCATGAAACGTAAGATTTAGGCCAAAAGCTTGTCGAATATGAAAGCGTGCAAAGGCATTTTTGGGTTCCATGTTCATAGTAATGGCTATTATAGAACCAATTATCGTTAAATAGGCAATTATTGCGGTAGTTCTACCTGCTTCGTCCATAATCAAAAATTATGATTACCAAGGCAATCAGTGTTTTTGCACTTTTAGCTTATTATTCGCCAATTGCCCCAATGATGGGCAATTTTTGTAGCTTCCCATTGGCGGCATTGATGATTCCTAATATCATAAATACAAAAATACCCAAGCTTATCAAGACCGAGATGAAATCCATCGAATGCGGTAATATTCTGTCCAAGGCATAATTGGCGGCACCTAAAATGGCCAGACGAACAGATTGTCCTATATGGAATTGCGCAAAGGCATTTTTTTTATCGTTGTTTATGATGTAGGCAATCAATAGACCGATTGGTGTAAAGATATAACTAATGATCGCTGCGGTTTTCCCTTCATTAATAGTATTCTGATCCATGACTTATTGTTTGATGGTTTCGTTTAAGAGCATTTGATGATTATTGATAACACCATAGGTCTTACCTGTTAATGTGCTATCTAGAAACATACTATTCTTTGATTTTGATAGTATATCCTCATGGTCGAACCGATATTCTATATCGGGATCAAAGAGTGTCAGACAGGCTATTTCCCCTTCTTTTAATTTAGGAGTTTTTAAGCCAAATCGTTCCCTGCCCTTGGTTAAAAGTGCGACGGCCCATTCAAAGCCCAAAAGTTGATTTATGGCGCCAAAGGCACTTTCAAGTCCTATTGTGCCATTGGCCGCATTGTCGAATTCAACTTGCTTTTGTTCAATGTTCATGGGCAAATGATCGGTGGTCACAAAATCAATGACTCCTTCTTTTAGACCTTTTAAGAGGGCCTTGGCATCGTTTTTTGTACGTAGGGGCGGGAGAACCTTGAACTTGGCGTCGAATTCTTCCAAGGCTTCGTCAGTAAACCACAAGTTGTGTATTGCGGTACTGCAGCTCACATCAAGGCCTTTTTTCTTGGCTTCCGAAATAAGTTTTACCGAATGGCCGGTAGAGAGCGTCGGAATATGTAATTTTCCTCCCGTATATTCCAATATAAAGATATCACGTGCAATTTGGAGCTCTTCCGCCAATGCTGGAATACCCTTCAATCCCAAGGAGGTCGACATAATCCCTTCATTGACGATTCCCTTTCCCGCGATGCTATTATCCATAGGAAAAGAATAAACAAAGCCATCGAAATTCTGTGCATATTGCAAGGCAATCTTTAATAGGTTCGGATTTTCGATGGCCTGTTTAAAATCATAAAAGCCGATCGCGCCTGCGTTTTTCATATCATACAGCTCGGCAAGATGCACCCCCTCGGCTTTTGACGTAAGGGTTCCCAAGGGATAAAGGTTGACGATGTGGGCTTTGGCAGCATTTTTTAAGAATACGATATCGGAACTTGAATCGGGAACCGGGTTGGTGTTCGGGTTAAGAACTATATCGGTAAAACCACTTATGGCCGCTGTCTGAAGACCATTTAATATCGTCTCCCTTTCTTCATAGCCTGGTTCTCCAAAGCACACCCCGGTATCAAACCATCCAACCGATACATGAAGGTTTTTAAGTTCTAAGGTTTTTGTTTTTGAAGTTGGCTCAATCTTAGGAGCTATCCTTTCGATTATTCCGTTGATAATAAGAACGTCCCTCTTTTTTAAATGGTGTTCCTTATTCGAGGCATCTACTATTTTGGCCGACTTTACTAATATGTTCATTACCAGAGGATAGGTTTATAACTTCTATAGGTCACTTCGGATGCCTTACCAGAACCTTCTAAATTTGTACCAAATCGTTCAAGTTCCATTAAAGATATTTTTGGATGAATATTTCAATTATTAGAAACAGTAGTGCTAAAATAACAAACCATTTCCAAAGCTCCTTAATCGCATTGTCATTTTGCATCGCTTCAAAGAGGGCGGATACCGAATTTTGTTTCGAAAAGCCCTTTATCAGGGACAAATCAATATACCTTAAATCACTTTCATCCCTGTTAAAGTTCAGGCTTACGTGCAGTACAACAGCCCCATTATTCGTGACTTTATAAATACCTGGGGTAAGATCCTGGTCCCCTAGGGTTAAAGTAACCATTTTGGCCATCGACTTTTGTTGGGGAATGAACTCATAACCTTCCTTGGAAACTTTAAGAATATGGTCTTTTGTCAAGGGTATGGGGATATCTATCTCGTTGGTTCCGCCAATGGTCAAATAAAAGGGCGGCAATTTTAAGCTATTGCTGCCAATATTGTAGAATGTTGGTACAATTAAGGGCGAATTTTTAAAATTTGAATTTTCATTACTGATCGATGCCGTAAAAAGATAGCGTTTATCAGAACCTAGAAGAAAGGGTTCGCCATCCTGAAACCGCAGAATGTAAGGTTGTGAGGTTCGGATCCTGTAATATTGGTCCACGACAGGATATTGGAAATTTGTTATCCTTTCTTTAAAAACATTTGAGTACAGCGGATTGGAAAATGAAATGTCGGTTATTTTGCGTTCTTCAATCATGGACCCTATCAGCGAAGTAGCCATTAGGGGATTCAACAGCCTATTATAAGATTCCAAATTTAAATCATAGGCAGGAATTACTACCAGACTTCCGCCTGTATCAGTAAATGATTTTAATCCAATGGTAAGTGCGTTGGGAATCTCTTCAATTTCGTTCAGGATGATAAGATTTTGTTCCTCCAAAGCGCCATAGTTTAACTTAGGTAGACTCCAATTGGTGAATGCAAATTCATCCTTCGGATAAATCTTTGACAAGTATTCGGCATTTGCCGATCCTATTGCCAAAACCTTGATTTTCATTTTTTCATCAATGTTGAAATAAAGTTGGTTATCATAACCCAAACCCGTATCGGAAATTTCAATTTTTCCTTGAATGATTTGTTCGATGGGCAAGGTAAAATGAACTTCTGCAGTTCGATTCGCCGTAAATAGGGCTGCTGTTTTGGCAATGAGCCGATCGTTGTCAAATAAGGATACAGGGGTGCTTTCTATTTTGGTGTTCGTTGATAACCGCGCTACGAGATCTATATTTTCCAGACCGATATCGCCGAGATACATGCTGTCAATCGCTATATTTTCTATCTTGTTCGATGCCAATGGTATCAAATATTTTCGGACATTCAAGGTAGAATCAATTTCATCCGAAGCGATTCTTTGCTGAAAATCGGAAATTAAAATAAGATCTTTTTCGCGGGTAGTGTCATCGGTAAATAAGGAGTTAGCTTTGAGTAATATCTCATTCAATTTTAACTGTTTCGAAGTGCCGGGAAGTGCTAATAATTCTTTCTGAATGTCCACAATGGTTACATTGCGATATACCGATTCATTGGTAAATAGGGTAAAAGTTTCTTTTGGTGGAATCGATTTTATGAGTTCTTGTACCGAATTTTCAAGCAGGCTGACATTATCAACTTTTGCTTGGTTACTGAAGGAGTTATCTAAAAATAGTACGATATCTTTCTTTTTGAACGCTGAATTTGCCGCGAAATAGGGCTGGGCAAATGCAACTATCAATGCTGTAAGCAGTGCCAATCTGCTAAAAAGTAATAACCATTTTTTTAAGGTATTGCTACGACGCGATTCAGCTTGTACTTTTTGCAAAAAAAACACATTGGTAAAAGGTGTCTTCTTGAATCTTCGAAGCTGAAAAAGATGGATGAATATAGGAATCAGGAGGAGTAGGAGGGCCCATAGTAGTTCCGGATATTTAAACTGCATTCCCAATAATGATTTTGCAAATATATACATTTCAGGCCGTTTAGTTCAAGGCGTACTATCAAAAAAAGCGGAGTAGGGGTTGGAAGATGCTAGGAGTCTTTATGTACGAAACGCTCACTTAGATCAACAAAAGAAGAAATAATCCTTTCCCTGGCTTTGGCCCAGCCCGGACAGGTAGCGTCTAATCATAGTTTGGGCTTTATCGTTTGCTACGCTAATTATGCTTTGAGGCGATTTCATCGTATTTAATTCGGTGTAGTGGTGCATTTCCTTCCCGTAGATTCTCTTACCAATTTTATTTGGATTGTCACACAACCAAATAAACCGTATTCCCAGCTCTATCAAAGACTTGGCGATGGTTTTTCCTTTAAAACCAGCGCCCCAAATAACCAATGACCTTCTGGAGTCATAATCCAATTTTAGGAAATAATACAATTTGATGCCTAGGAAATAATTTTGCGCATAGTGTTCACTAGTCCTTGAAGTGCGTGTTTCATAATCGCGCCAGTAATGAAGCACTTGATCACATGGAATACAAGTCAAGCCCTTTTCATAAAACCGGAAGGTCAGGTCATAGTCTTCGGGATAACGATTTGAAGTAAAGGCCCCACAGCTTTCTAAATCTTGCCTATACGCCATCCAACAAGGAGAGGGGACGACACATTCTTTATAAATTTCAGAGAAATTAATTCCTTTTTCGGTCAATTGGTTCAACCATTTTTCGTAGCGGTAATAGCCATCGCTAATACCGTTTTCAGAGAAATATTTCACTTGCCCCAAGGCCAAATGGCCTTCTCCAAAATGTAGCAGTAACCTTACCATAATGGCCAATTTATCGGATGTCATGACATCATCCGAATCCATACGCGTAATAAGATTTCCGTTGCAACGGGCATATGCACTTCTCAGTGCCTCTATAATGCCCTGGCCGCTATTGGCAACAATATGTATTCTATGATCCCTTCGCTCAAAATTCTGAACTACTGCAAGACTGGTATCGGAGGAATGATCATTTATTGCCCAAAGTTCCCAATTTTCATATTCTTGATTTAAGATAGATTGGAGGCATTCCGGAAGAAAAACAGCTGTGTTTTTAAAAGGCATTAAGATACTTACCAAAGGCTGCTTCATAGGACAATATTACAAATAAAAAAGCTTCACGTAAGTGAAGCTTTTTTGCAAAATACGGTGAATATGGCACCATCCACCGTTGTGATCATATTGCGAAGATTATATAGGCATCGAAAAAATACAGTTCATGAGCGCCATCTATATCATCTTGGTTATTAAAAGGAGCACTATTCAGGCATATTAACAACTATTCGAGTTCTTGTAATTTTAATAGTGCCTCCGACTTTGAATTCACATTTAATTTTAAGTATATATTCTGTATATGAAAATTAATGGTGCTGGTCGTCACAAAAAGCTTGTCGGCAATTATTTTATAGGTGGCCCCACGACATAAATAATCGATTATTTGGTTTTCCCTTTCCGAAAATGTCGTGTACCTTTTTTTTCGAAACATTGAGATGACCTTTTTAGCAATATCGTTGCTCATGATGGCGCCTTCATACTGGATCGAATTTAGGGCATGATTCATACGTTTGCGGCCAACCGGCTTAGTTAGATAGCCATTGGCCCCATTTTTAAATGCTTTTTTGACGACTTCAAAATCACTCATTTCACTAATCATTATTATTTTTACCTCCGGGTCCATACCACGGAAAAGTTTGATGCCTTTTACACCGAATATGTCTGGAATGGAAACTTCGGACACAATAATATGGGGCCTGGCATGGTCAAAATCTGCAATGGCCTCTTCAATTGAAACATAAATGCCGGTCAAGGCATAATCCTCATAGGTTTCAAAATAGGACGTGTACATTTCATGAAAAGACGGTTGATTATCGATTACAATAATTCTTAAAATATCTGATTTCATAACTTAAAGTATTTGTATTACATAGTTTGATTTTTAAAAAATACTACTGTGAAATTTAAATAGTTCTGAGGGGCTAGAATTGCAGAAAATGCAATCTCTTAAGGCCATAAGACGGACTTGCAAGGCCAAATTATTGCAAAGCAATAATTTGACTGCATCTGAACGATGAGGTGATTTTAGGAAGTACAAAACAGGGCAAATCCCGCTTGTAACCTAGAAGCAACTATGAACAGATATCCGTATTTTAAATAGGGCTATCAGGATCGTTGAGCTTCTATGGTATTTAAGCTAAAATTTGCAAAAATTAAAGAAATAATGGATTTTGGTCGTAACCTGCTCTCTTTATGTAAATTTTGAGGGGTTAAGACATTTTGTGTTAAACCTGCTTCGTTTTTTCGGGTACTTTTTAGGTAAAGATTTGGTTCCATAATTTGGGGGGATTTGGAGGTTTTACAATAGATTTAGGTGCTATTACAAAATAAATATAGCCTAAAAATGAATGTGCTTACGAAATTTGTAGATTTTTTCGTTCAAATGCAAAGGCCCCTGAGTGGCCCCAAACGCTGATTTCTTAGAAAGCTGAAAGCTAACTATGTTCATACGATACTGCAAATACTAGGTAGATCGGATGAACGGTACCGTGCTTCCCTCCGGTCACTTAGCCAAATAATCTAAAATTAATGAAAATAGGTATTGAAGGCAATTTATTGTAAATATTGTAATGAAGTGGTACGTCACATTACTAAGGTACGTGGGTCTCGATTTAATTGATTCGCCCCTTTATGTGACGAATGTTGTGAGGACAGTAATAATTACGCCAAACATATCTTGTGAATAAAA
>JALHST010000221.1 GCA_022865355.1 Maribacter sp.
CCGGAGCCGCGGGCTTTATCGGTTTTTACGTGTCAAAAAAACTAATTGAAAAAGGACACGAGGTAGTTGGATTGGACAATATAAATGATTATTATGATGTAAATCTAAAATTTGCCCGTCTGCAACAACTGGGAATCTCCAGGAAAATTGCGGCGGTTTTTAATACCCTTGCCCAAAGTGAACTACCGAACTCCCGGTTCAAATTTATCCGCTTATCCTTGGAAGATCGCAGCGCTGTTCCAGAACTTTTTAAAAAAGAAGCGTTTGATGCCGTTTGTAATCTAGCGGCTCAAGCTGGGGTGCGTTATAGTTTGGAAAATCCGGAAGCCTATATCGACAGTAATGTAGTAGGCTTTTTAAACATTTTGGAGTGCTGTCGGAATTTCAAGATAAAACATTTGGTATATGCCAGTAGCTCGAGTGTATACGGACTGAACAAGAAGGTCCCTTTTGAAACTTCGGATGCCGTTGATCAACCCATAAGCCTCTATGCGGCGACAAAAAAAAGTAATGAATTAATGGCATATACGTATAGTCATTTATTTAATTTTCCCACAACGGGCTTGCGCTTCTTTACCGTGTACGGTCCTTGGGGTAGACCTGACATGGCGATGTTTCTATTTACCGACGCCATTATAAAAGGGAACCCCATAAAAGTATTCAACCATGGCAAAATGGAACGTGATTTTACCTATATAGAAGATATTGTCGAGGGGGTCGTTCGTATCCTTGAAAAACCCTTGGAAAAACGAATCGAAAAGGGCGATTTGTACAAACTGTATAATATAGGCAATAACAATAGCGTTAAGTTGCTAGATTTTATCGGGGAGATCGAGTCGAATCTGGATAAAACGGCAAAAAAAACCCTGATGCCCATGCAACCGGGTGACGTATCGCGCACCTGGGCCAACGTCGATGATCTGATAAAAGATTATGATTATTCGCCGAATACCTCCATCAAAAAAGGCATCAAAGCTTTTATTGATTGGTATTTAAAATATAATTACGTAAAAATTTAAATTGTACTAAGTACTTAATTGCTTTTAGATAGAAATTTTATAATTCATGAAAAAAATTACCAAAATTTGCTGTATTGGCGCAGGCTACGTAGGCGGACCGACCATGTCGGTGATTGCAAAAAAATGTCCCCATATACAAGTTACCGTCGTTGACATCAATCAAAATAGAATTAATGCATGGAATGACACAAACCTTGATAATTTGCCCATATACGAACCCGGACTAAGAGAAATCGTTGCCGAAACGCGAGGTAAAAACTTGTTTTTTTCCACGAATGTTGACGAAGGCATCGATGAAGCCGAAATGATTTTCATTTCGGTAAATACCCCCCCGAAAACCTTTGGCAAGGGCAAGGGGCAGGCTGCCGATTTAAAATATGTGGAACTATGTGCCCGAAATATTGCCAAAGTGGCCAAGGAAGATAAAATTGTGGTCGAGAAATCTACGTTGCCAGTTAGAACGGCAAAGGCGATTAAGGATGTCTTGGACAATACCGGAAAAGGGGTACATTTCGAAATACTGTCGAATCCTGAATTTTTAGCCGAGGGAACTGCCATTAATGACCTCATCAATGCCGATCGTATTTTAATCGGGGGAGAGGATACCGAGTCGGGCCAAGAAGCCAAAGATCTCCTCAGCGCCATTTATGCCAACTGGCTTCCAAAAGACCGCATACTCCAGACCAATTTATGGTCTTCTGAATTATCAAAGTTGGTCGCAAACGCCTTTTTGGCTCAACGAATATCTTCCATTAATTCGATATCGGCCCTATGTGAAAGAACAAATGCCAATGTGGCCGAGGTTTCAAAAGCAATCGGAATGGATTCACGAATAGGTCCGAAATTTTTAAATGCCTCGGTAGGTTTTGGGGGGTCTTGCTTTCAAAAAGACATTTTGAACTTGGTCTATATTGCAAAATCTTATGGGTTACATGAGGTAGCCGATTATTGGGAGCAAGTGATCGTCATGAACGATTATCAAAAAAGACGATTTGCCGATAGTATAATAAGCACTTTATACAATACCGTTTCCGGAAAAAAAATTGTTTTGTACGGCTGGGCCTTTAAAAAAGACACCAACGATACCAGGGAATCGGCTGCCATCTATGTGGCGGATGCCTTATTGGATGAGCAGGCCGAAATCGTGGTTTACGATCCAAAAGTGCCCGCGGAAAAAATGTATGCAGATCTTGATTTGCTGAA
>JALHST010000222.1 GCA_022865355.1 Maribacter sp.
AAGATCGGAGCCCACAGGTACCCATGAAAAAGAACTCAATCGACGAAGTCAGGTGTTTCTTTTTGCCAACCTTATCGGTAAGAAGGGGACCAAAGGCCATCGAATTCTATAAAAAGGCCTTTGGGGCTGTAGAATTGATGCGCCATGTTAGTGACGATGGACAAGTCGTCGCAGAGCTTTCGATTGGGGATTGCCGCTTCATTCTTTCCGACGAGGCTCCCGAATATGACAATTTTAGCCCGGAAACGTTGGGTGGGACTACCATACGAATGGGTCTACAGGTTGAAGATCCGGATGCCATGGCACAACGGGCAATTTTGGCCGGTGCGAAAGAAGTGTATGCCGTAGCCGATCAAGAGTATGGCTATCGCCTTGGGCGCCTTGTTGATCCTTATGGCCATCATGGGGAAATTTTCAAACCACTATGAGAATCACATCTGGGAACGGCCAATTTTAGAAACGTTCAATCAACACTACATGATAGCCGGTATTTTATTTGAATGCGCGCTTTTTTACGCAACTTTTAAAAAATATCCCATCTGAATAACAAATTCATAAGAACCTGTAATGAAAAAGTTATTCCTAATGCTTGCTTTTCCATTGGCTGTGGCTTGCAGCCATGATCTTGACGATACAACCTGCGCAACGAATGACCCTGCCAATGACCTCGAATGGTTAAAGGAAGAAATTGCGGCCATAGCGTCGGATACTAGCGACTTTGCAAAATATCGCTTAATTGAGCAGGCTACTTTTAAGGGTGCGACCGTATTCGTAATTTCGAATTGTTGTCCGAATTGCAATACGGTGGTGGATGTATTCGATTGTCGGGGGAAACTTCTAGGGCAGTTATACGCTGAAATTCCATTTGAGAAGATTCGCGATTCGAAGCTACTTTTTAAGCGGGACGATTCGCCTTGCAAATAAGGGGTCGTTTTTTTGAACCTTAGCTTCAAAAGCCTTTATCATATTAAATACCGGCATTTCAGTGTTAAATACCTTGTCTTCTAGATAATTTTAATGTAAATTAAACGTTAATTAATTGTAAATTTAATGTTTCCTTAATTTCGTTTTGTGATGCAGTTAAACCCCGTACATACCAACAATAGAATTTCAATTGGATCTCAGGCAGATCGGTTTTGGGACTTCCTAAGGACCTATGCCAAAAAATGTAGAAATTCCTATCTCACGATGCTGAATTTGTAAGCGCAAACCCAAGTATCAAATAGGGCCGAATAAAGCGTTACTAGACAGTGTTCGGCATGGCCCGAACCTACCCATTGCCAAGAAGGTGAAGCTCGATCCTATTTGAATTCAGATATACCCAATCGATTTAAAGGTAAGGCCAAATCTTCCTTTTATCGAAAGGAAGGCCCCCAAGGGGAATCAACGCAATTTCTTTATAATTTCTTCTTCAAGCCGTGTTTCCTGAGAAGTAATCACTAATCTCCCCTATTTGCTATTTTTGGCCCCAACTAATTATAATTGAAATACTTGAGAATTCAATATTTTTGGTTTATCTTGGAAAGCCCTTATCTTCAAATTATAAATCATATATCAATCAATTAAAATTTAAAGAGATGAAAACAATTGCAAGCGTATTAATTTGTCTTTCCACATTTTTTATTTCGGCCCAAGAAAATATCGTACAAAACGATATAAAAGGTTTTCTGGGCATTAATCAACAACAAATAACGTCCTTGGGAGAAGCAATACCAGAAGCCCAGTATGGATGGCGGCCCGCGGAAGGGGTACGATCGGTCGGTGAAGTACTATTACATGTGGCCGGTGCCAATTATTACTTTGCCTCCAAACTGGGATTTGCACCCCCGGAGGATGTAAACATCATGACCATTGAAACGATTACTGGAAAGGAAAATATTTTAGCCATACTCAAAAAATCGTTTGATTTTGTACAAGACAATTTGGGACAAGTCAGTTCGGCCGATTTTTCAAAAGAAATCGATCTTGGTTTTGCCAAAATGGATGAGCTTTCGACCATGTTGCTAATCTTGGACCATAGCGGGGAGCATAAGGGCCAACTTATTGCCTATGCGCGATCCAATGGTATTACACCGCCTTGGAGTAAGTAATGTTCGCGAAATTCTACATAAGGTGCCAACAGGCACCTTATTTTTTTTAGGATACCATCAACCTTTGAATTTCATGGGTAGGTACACCACTTTTTTGGTATCAAAAAAATCCTCCTTGAAATACTGGGAAAGATGAAAGATTTCAACCGTCGCATAGTCCTTTAATTCCTCAGACAGCTCACCGCCCTTTAAATATAAAATGCCATTTCGCCTTTCGTGGATCGATGTCTTTTTTATACGCCCCTTGATCCATCTGACAAAGGTAGGCATGGCCGCAACGGCCCTACTGACCACAAAATCAAATTGGGAATCGATTTCCTCAACACGGGAATGAATGGCCGTAACGTTTTCAATCTCAAGGCCGTCGATAACTTCTTGAACTACCCTGATCTTCTTTCCGATGGCATCCACCAAGGTAAATTGGGTTTGTGGAAACATAATCGCCAATGGAATTCCCGGAAAACCTCCACCCGTGCCAACATCCAATACGGTAGTGCCTGATTTAAATTGATGTATTTTGGCAATCCCCAGCGAATGCAGGACATGGCGCAGATATAGCTCGTCGATATCCTTCCGGGAAACTACATTGATCTTTTGATTCCAATCTTTGTACAAATCTTCAAGTTGAATGAACTGATTTTGTTGTAATTGCGATAAATTGGGAAAATATTGGAATACTATTTCGGCCTTCATACCTATCTTTGTATATTGACAAAAATAGTATATTCACAAGCGCGAAATTTTTGTTTTAGTGGATTCATTAAAACATCAATAGCTTTTATACGTTATATTTACAACAAAAGTTATCTCCCATGGATTCACAAACCATTCGATTTTCCAGAAAGGATTCGACCAAATTCTTTAAGACATTGAACCAAAGGGTCAATGATTATTTTAAGGATAATAAAATTGAAAAAACGGGCAATTGGCGTTTACATCTTAAAACGGCAATCATGTTTGCTCTTTTTTTAACGCCCTATTTTCTAATTCTTACCCTAGGTCTGCCCAACTGGGCGAATCTGCTATTGACTGTCATTATGGGCATTGGTATGGCAGGAGTCGGCATGAACGTTATGCATGACGGAAACCACGGTTCGTATTCCAATAAAAAATGGATCAATAAACTCATGGGCGGCAGTATTTATATTCTGGCCGGCAATGTATACAATTGGCAGGTGCAGCACAATGTACTGCATCATACCTACACAAACATCCAAGATCATGATGAGGATATGGAAGCGGGTAGGATCTTGCGTTTTTCAAAACATAGCGAATGGAAGAAATATCATAAGTTTCAGCATTATTATTCTATTTTGCTGTATGGCCTACTGACATTTAATTGGGCCATTACCACTGATTTTCAGCAAATGTACCGCTACATGAAACGCAAATTGTCCTATGGTAAATTACCGAGTCCGGTTATCAATTGGAGTACTTTGGTCATTACAAAATTGCTATATATTACGATTTGGATCGTCTTACCGCTTATATTCGTTGAAATTGCATGGTGGAAAGTACTTTTGGGCTTTTTTATCATGCATTATGTGGCCGGTGTTATTTTGAGCGTTGTTTTCCAATTGGCACATATTGTCGACGAGGCAGATACCCCCTTGCCAGATGAAAGCGGAACCATGAAGAATACCTGGGCCATACATCAATTGTTCACTACGGTGAATTTTGGCACAAAAAACCGGATCGTTAACTGGTTTACCGGAGGATTGAACCATCAGGTAGAGCATCACATCTTTCCAAACATCAGCCATGTACATTACACAAAAATCTCCAAAATTGTGAAAGAAACGGCCAAGGAATTTAATTTGCCCTACAACGAATATAAAACTACTAGAAAAGCTATAATTTCGCACTTCAAACATTTGAGGGAATTGGGCAAACGTCCCGATCTACAGTACCAGTAAATTTATTCACTATATGAACCACCATTTATCCGAAAGAATCAATAATATGTCTACTTCGGCCACCCTAGCTATGGCCGCAAAAGCAAGGGAATTACGCAATCAGGGAAAAGATATCATCGGGCTGAGCTTGGGTGAGCCTGATTTTAATATTCCCGACTTTATCAAGGAAGCAGCAAAAAGGGCCATCGATGAAAATTATAGCAGTTATTCCCCGGTTGACGGGTATGCCGATTTAAAACAAGCCATTTCAAATAAATTTAAGCGGGATAATAATCTTGACTATGGTCTGAACCAGATCGTTGTTTCGACCGGTGCAAAACAGTCCTTGGCCAATATCGCCATGTGTATGTTGAATAAAGGGGACGAGGTCATTCTACCGGCGCCCTATTGGGTAAGCTACAGTGATATCGTACAATTGGCGGAAGGTGTCCCCGTTGAGGTGCCGACCAGTATCGATACCGATTTTAAAATGACGCCGAGTCAGTTAGCGGCAGCGATTACCCCCAAGACCAAAATGATCTGGTTCAGTTCGCCCTGCAACCCCAGTGGATCGGTCTACAATGAAAAGGAACTGCAGGGATTGGCAAACGTATTGAAAAAACATCCGAATATTTTTGTGGTATCGGATGAAATCTACGAGCATATAAATTTTAGGGGCGGACATGTCAGTATCGCGGGAATGGAAGGGATGTATGAGCGCACCATTACGGTAAATGGTGTTTCAAAGGCCTTTGCAATGACCGGATGGCGAATTGGTTATATAGGGGCCCCTGAATGGATCGCAAAGGCATGTACTAAATTTCAAGGTCAAATTACCAGCGGCGCAAATGCCATCGCTCAAAGGGCTACCATAACGGCCCTTGAAGCGCCCGTTTCCAAAATTAAGTACATGATCGATGAGTTTCACAAGCGAAGGGATATCCTTTTGGAACTTTTGGGGTCGATAGAAGGATTCAACCTGAACGTACCCGAAGGTGCATTTTATGTATTCCCGGACATTTCGAGCTTTTTTGGAAAAACGTTACGGGGAACTACCCTGCGCACCGCTTCCGACTTTTCACTGTTCCTATTAGAGCATGCCTTGGTCGCAACCGTCAGCGGGGAATCATTCGGCAATGATAATTGCATTCGAATTTCCTATGCGGCTTCCGAAAAAGAATTACGGGATGCAGCCGCTAGAATCAAAGAGGCGCTAAGCTGAAAAATTTTATAGAAGGTATCAAAAAACAAAAAAGTGCCCATTTCAATAAATCGGCACTTTCTTTTTTTAATTGAATTCCGATCAAGTACGTTTCCAAAAATAGGGGGTCAAAAGAATCAACACCGTAAATAGCTCAAGTCTACCGGCGAGCATCAAGAAACTGCACCACCATTTTCCCAGACCTGGGAGTCCGTTAAAATTACTTACGGGATTTAAACTACCGAAGGCAGGGCCCACATTGCCCAACGAGGAGGCCGAGCCGCCCACGGCGGTCTCAAAATCTATGCCCATGGCCCCCAAACCTAGGGCCCCGATTATGAACAATAACATGTAAAGCACAAAAAACGCGATAATATTATACACAATGTGCTCACGTACGGTCTTGTTGTTGTAACGTACCGGGATCACGGCACTGGGATGCAATGTCCGTTTAAATTCAAGAAGGCCATTTTTAATGATCAAGATATGGCGCATAACTTTAATACCCCCGGCGGTAGAGCCCGCCGAACCTCCTAAAAACATTAGACCAAAAAAGAGAATGGTGAGAAAGGGGGTCCAATTGGTGAAGTCTGCCGTTACAAAACCCGTGGTGGTGATGACCGATACCACTTGAAACAGGGTATGTCGAAAGGCACTTTCACCAACACCTAAAACCATGGGGTAATAATCCGAAACGGATACTTTTGCCTCAAAGTAGACTACCAAGGCAGCGATCAACGTAAAAAACACGATAAATGCCGTATAATACTTGAATTCCTCATCCTTGAGTACACGGGCTATCTTCCCTTTGAATAAATAGTAACTGAGTACAAAGTTGCTTCCTGCCAAGAACATGAATACGATGACGATGTATTCGATGATCGGTTTATTATTCCAATAGGCAAGGCTTAAATTTTTGGTGGAAAACCCACCAGTCGACATGGTCGCCATCGAGTGATTAATGGCATCAAAAAAAGACATGCCCGCCAATTTTAATAGCAAGGTCTCGGCAATGGTATATCCCAAGTAGATAAACCAAAGTCTTTTGGCGGTATCGGTAATGCGCGGGTGCAATTTGTCTGCACTAGGACCCGGCGCTTCGGCCGCGAACAACTGCATTCCCCCAATTCCCAATAATGGCAAAATAGCGATGGCCAAAACAATAATTCCCATTCCGCCGATCCAATGGGTAAGACTGCGCCAAAACAAGATGCCTTCCGGTAAAGCCTCAATGTCATTAATGACCGATGCGCCCGTAGTGGTATAACCTGAGACCGTTTCGAAAAATGCATTGGTAACATCGGGAATAGCGCCTGAAAACAAATAGGGCAACATGCCCGAAAATGACATGACGATCCAACCAAAAGTGACGATTATATACCCTTCCTTTCGTTTTACCTCTTTCTTATGGCCACGGGTAAAATACATGGCCGTCACCCCAACGAACATGGTCGTAATCGCCGCAGTGGTAATATCCAAAGTCGCTCCATCGGCATAAATACCGCTCGTCACCGCCGCCAAAAGCATAAAACCCCCATTGCATAGCAATAGCAGTCCCATGAGATGCAATATGATTTTGGAATTCAAGTACATTTTATAAAAATAAACGCTCTATGGCAGGGATCGTTTCGGGCAGGCAACAAACAACTACCCTATCGCCTGCCATAATCTCAAAGCCACCCAAGGCGATATATCCCTTCCCGTTCCTCACCACACCGCCAATGGTAGCGGTCGTTGGAAAGTCTACATGCCGTATTACTTTGCCCGTGACCTTTGAGTCAGGTTTTACGACAAATTCTAGAATTTCGGCGTTCAAATTGTTCAAACGCATTAAAGCCACTACTTCGCCTTTGCGAATGTGCCTAAAGATATGATTGGCCGCCAATAATTTCTTGTTGATCAGGGAATCAATGCCTATCGAATGCGATAGTTGAAAATAATCCATGTTCTCTACCAAGGCAATAGTCTTTCGAATATGTTTCGATTTGGCGACCAAACATGACATGATGTTCGTTTCTGAATTACCGGTAACTGCTATAAATGCATCCATTGATTCGAGGCTTTCCTCCTCCAACAATTCTACATTGCGGCCATCCCCATTGATGACCAGGACATTCGGCAGATCATCAGATAAATCAAAGGCCTTTTCCTTATCTTTCTCAATTAATTTTACGTTGAAGTTTTTCTCGCAGAGATCGCGTGCAGCCTTGAAACCGACCTTGCTTCCCCCTAATATCATGACATTTTTTATCTCCTTTTTCTTTTTTCCGGTGAGTTTGTACAATTCGTCGACCCCCTCTTTCACTGTTATGAAATACACCGTATCACCTTCCTTAAAAACGGTGTCCCCGCGCGGGATCAAGGTATATTGGGTACCTAATCTTTGTAGGGCGATCGGCATGAAATGAAGTTCCGAAAATATATTCGCGGCTTCTTTTACCATTTTGCCGATAAAAGGGGCGTTCTTTTCTAAAGATACGCCTATCATAATCAGTTCTCCTTGTTCAAATTCATAGGTATCATTAAAGCCTGACTTGTTGAGTAATAGTTGAATTTCAACCGCGGCCAATTCTTCCGGTGAAATAAGTTCGTCAATGCCCAGTTCCGAAAACTTGATCGTATCTTTCTTGTCAATGAACTCGCTGTTGGATACACGTGCAATGGTGCGTTTGCAGCCCATCTGTTTGGCCAACATACAGAGGGTAATATTTGTGGTTTCAGAAGACGTCACGCCGATTACAAGTTCAGAATTTTGAACCTGTGCATCCTTTAATACGGCATAAGAGGTAGCATCACCGCGTAATACCCGTATATCCAAATGACTATCGGCATATGCCAAGTTTTCTTTTTGGGTATCGATCAAGGTAATATCCTGGGATTCGTATGAAAGTAGTTTGGCTAAATGAAAGCCTACCTCGCCAGCACCGGCAATTATTATTTTCATTTAATACCTAAGTTGTTTTTATGGTCAGGTAAAAGTGCCTGCCAATCATCAATTTGAAGTGCCTGTTTCGGCCCTATAGCTATTTTACAGACCATTTCGCAAAAATTTTGCAAATATCGCAGTGCGAAATTAAACAAATAATTTCGGTTGCCCTTAAATTGGTCAAGTAAAAACAATGCTGTCAAAGGTTCTTGTGCTATACATTAGGGATATTGTATATTTGCCGAAAATTGCACAATGGCCAAAAAAATAACCCCGTACAAGGATTCCCAACTAGGGAAAAAAGAACAGGTCACCCAAATGTTCAATACCATTTCGGATACATATGATGGCCTCAATCGGGTAATTTCTTTCGGAATCGATAGAAAATGGCGTACCAAAGTGGTTGAAATCCTGATGGAAAAAAAACCGCGGAATATTCTTGATATCGCAACAGGGACCGGAGACCTGGCCATTAATTTAGTAGCGACGGGGGCCGAAAAAATCATAGGTTTGGATATTTCTCCCGGGATGCTTGCCATCGGAAAAAATAAGGTCTTGAAGCAAAAACTTGATCCGATCATTGAAATGGTTCTGGGTGATAGTGAAAATCTGCCCTTCGAAAAAGATACTTTCGACGCCGTTACCGTTGCCTTCGGCGTTCGAAATTTTGAAAACCTACAAAAAGGGCTATCGGAAATTTACAGGGTATTAAAACCTGGCGGGGCCTTTGTCGTTTTGGAAACATCGGTGCCTTCCAAAAAAATTTATAAACAGGGCTATCGTTTTTATACAAAAAAAATCCTCCCTAAAATAGGACGGCTCTTTTCAAGCGACACGGCCGCCTATTCCTATTTAAGCGAATCGGCCTCGGTTTTTCCACATGGGGAAGACTTCAACAATATTTTGCGCAAAATCGGGTTTATAGAGGTAGAGAATAAACCACAAACATTTGGGGTGGCCTCAATTTATTTTGCATCTAAATAAGTATATGAAAAAATTCTTTTTTCTAGTCTTCGGATTCGTGATTTTTTGCACTTCCGCTGCCGCCCAATTTAACGAGAAACCCGTATTGAACCTTGAGAATGAGGATAAGGCGCTATTCAATTGGGGCTATTTTTTAGGATTCAATCAATACGACTTTAAATTTGACTACATAAATAATAGTGATGACGTTTTGGTCGACAAGAGCTTAGGATTTAATGTGGGACTTATCGGTGAATTGCGCTTGAACGAATTTTTGGACCTTCGCTTTGAACCCGGCCTGCTGTACAATACGCGAACCTTGGGTTTCCCAGGTTTCCTTGAGGAAAAAGATGCCATTCGCGAAGTGAAATCGACCTATATCAATTTTCCGATTTTACTTAAGGTAAGTACCCGAAGGATCGGGAATTGGAAACCTTTGGTTATCGGCGGCCTATCGACCTCGATGAATTTGGGCAGTAATGAAAGTAGTCTCGATGATAATGCCGGTGGTACTTTTCGTATGAAAAAATCGGTCTACAATTATGAAATGGGTTTTGGGATCGACTTTTATTTAGAATATTTTAAGTTCACCCCTTCCATACGCGGTGTTTTTGCGATCAGCGATGAGTTGGTCCGTGATAACGACCCTAACAGTCCGTGGACAAGCAATATAGCCGCAATGCGTACCCGTGGGATTTTTGTGAATTTTACGTTCGAGTAAGATTTGCCATTCGATCTCGTCGAATCTCATGCAACAAAATGGCGGTAGCCGTGGCGACGTTCAAACTCTCGGTCGTTTCCTTTCCAAATTGTGGGATGCTTATTTTTTCGTCGACCAAAACCTCGACTTCTTTTGATATACCCTTGGCCTCGTTGCCCATTACCAGAATTCCGGTCTGGGATACCTGTTTATTACATATCGTATCGCCATGCATAAAGGCCCCATAAATTGGTGCCTGAACATTTGACAAAAAATCCGGAAGGTCGCGATACACGACGTTTACCCGGGATATCGAACCCATAGTAGCCTGTAATACCTTGGGGTTAAAACAATCTACGGTATTTGGGGAACAGACTATATGATGGATACCAAACCAATCGCACAAGCGGATAATCGTTCCTAAGTTTCCCGGATCGTTTATACCATCGAGGACCACTAGCCAATCGGTAAAGTCAACCGGCATTGCCTCTGGCAAATAAAATACCCCTAACACGCCATTGGGATTTTTAAGGCTGCTCATTAATTTAAGCTCCGACTCGGAAATTAATTCCCACTGATGGGTTTGGTTTTGTAGCAGGTTGCTGTCGGTAAGGTAGATTTTGTACAGCTCGAAATTAGAACGCAATAACTCCCGAACGGTCTTAATTCCTTCAGCCACAAACATTCGGTGTTCAGTACGGTACTTTTTTTGCTGTAGACTTTTTATAAGCTTTATTTGGCTTTTAACAACCATAAAAAAATGTATTTTTGATTTCTATGGGGACCCCTTTGTGCATTAAAAAAAACATGGCTAAAATAAGCTTATTATTGCTAGCTATTGCATTTACGTCCTGTAACTCACTTAGAAGGGTCGAAGATGATGAGCGTCTGGTTTCCCGAAATAGCATCTTCGCAGATGATGAAAAGATAAAGAACGAGGATATTGAGAGCCTTATCCTTCAGAAACCGAACAGTTCGGTCTTAGGCTATCCGCTGCGCCTAAATCTTTACAATCTTGCAAAAATAAACCCCGATTCATCCTACCATGCCTGGCTCTATCGCAAGGAAAAGCGGAAGCAGCATTTGGTGAACCTTTTATCGGAAAAGCAAGTAGGCCGATTGGGGGAATCATTTTTAGTAAAAGGCCTGAGCGAATGGCTCAAAAAAATTGGGGAAGCCCCTGTGATTTTGGACACTGCCGCAACCCGAAAAACATTGCAAAGACTGAGTGCATATTATGGCAGCAAAGGATATTTCAATAATACGACAACCTATGCGATCGATAGTTTGAAACGCAAACGCCGCGCAGAGGTGGCCTATAAAATAAACTTGGGGATACCCTACTTTATAGATTCAATCTCACATGATATTTCGTCAAAGTCCATAGATTCACTTTACATACTTCATAGAAAAGGCTCCCCTATTAAAACGGGTGAACAGTTTGACCTTAATCAATTCAATAGTGAACGGGAACGGTTAACGGCAATCTTCCGGAATTCAGGTGTCTATAATTTTCAGGAGAGCTCAATTACCTTTGAAATTGTTAGGGATTCCACAGCAATTGGCGATGATAAGGCGATGGATATCAAACTAAAAATTGATGACCTCAAAAAACGCACTGAGAATACGGTGACCACCTCGAAGTACCAGGTGTATAAATTCGATAAAATAAATATCTATACCGATTACCTTTTCAACGAGAGTGACGGGGAATTGCGATTCGAACGCTTTGGCGACTATACCATCTTTTATCGAAACAAGCTCCGATTTAAACCCAAAACATTGACCGATGCCATTTTTTTTACCAAAGACAGTGTGTATCGGGATATAGATAGAATACGTACCATACGGCAGATTACCAACCTCAATGTATTTAAATATCCGACGATAAACACTGAAGAAGATAGCATAAATAGTCGTTTGACCGCCAACATATATTTATCGGCCCGGCCAAAATATTCTTCGGGAACCGATTTTAATGTTACACATTCGAATATTCAGCAAGTGGGACTTGAAGTCAGTCAATCATTGCAAGCGCGGAATCTTTTCAGGGGTGCCGAGAATCTAAGTTTGACAGGACGCGTAAATCTGGGGTCTTCAAGGGATCCCGACATTACCGATAACCGCTTTTTTAATATACTTGAGTACGGGCTCGATTTGAATTTAAATTTTCCACGCATTTGGATTCCCTTTGTCAATACCAGCAAAATAATTCCGAATTATATGCTGCCTCAAACACGCATGGCCATAGGTACGACCTCCCAACGAAATATCGGCCTTGACAAACAAACCTTCAATACCGTACTAGGTTATAATTGGACCCCTAATGACTTTAAGAAACATGCAGTAGAACTATTGAACGTGCAGTTTGTTCGGAACCTAAACCCTGAACGATTTTTTAATGTATATCGAACCTCTTATAATTTGTTGAACGGCATCGCCGTCAATTATGAAACGAATCCTTTGGTCACAGAATTTTTCGAAACCCCGGAGGGTTCCAATACGGCCAACTTAATAATTCCAGAGGGCACCGACGGATTTATCGATGCCGTGGAAAATCAAGGTTTGATCCCCATTGGCGATCCTGATTATGAACAAGTCATCCGCATTGAGGAACGAAGACAGCGTTTAAGCGAGAATAACCTCATATTCGCCAGCAATTATAACTTTAGCAAAAACAACAGAAATGGCATAACCGATAATAATTTTTATCAATTTCGGTTCAAAATAGAAAGTGCAGGAAATCTACTTTCGGGAATCTCAAAGCTCATTCCGTTCAACGAAAAAGACAACAAACTCCTCATCTTTGGGGTTCCTTATTCCCAATATGTAAAAACCGAATTTGATTTTATAAAATATTGGACCCTATCACGTACCGATGTACTGGCCTTTCGAAGTTTCTTTGGCATTGCCGTTCCCTATGGTAACGCAGACAATATACCTTTTGTAAGAAGCTATTTTGCTGGGGGTTCCAATGATAATAGGGCCTGGTACCCGTATTCTTTAGGGCCCGGCAGGACACAAGCCATCAATGATTTTAATGAGGCCAATTTAAAGATAGCCTTCAACTTGGAATACCGCTTCCCCGTAGTGGGTGACATTAAGGGTGCACTGTTTGCCGATGCCGGTAATATTTGGAACGTATTTGATAATGTCGACGACCCAAATGCCGTTTTCAGTGGCTTCGACTCCTTAGCTGATATTGCCTTGGGCAGCGGATTCGGGATTCGATACGATTTTACCTATTTTCTCTTTCGCGTCGATTTAGGTTTTAAGACCTATAACCCGGCCGAAGAACCGTCTAAAAGATGGTTCAGGGACTATAATTTCGGAAACTCGGTACTTCAGATTGGAATCAATTATCCGTTTTAAAGCTGAATCCTTACGGCAACCCTTATGACAAGTATACCGTCCCGATGGGCTCATCGGAAAGCCAAAACCTAAATTTAAGAGGTAAAAGATTTAGAAAAAAGATTCATGTTCACTGCATGCCGCCATCTTTTAACCATAAAAACAGCCCCGCATGATCACCGGCCTAAAAATGTGATTCTTTACGGATACAAAATGGGACTAATTCAACCCCCTATGGTTCATTTTCTTTATGAACTTTGACTTGGGCGTGCACTTGTGCTTCTATAATTTTATTACTTTTGCCTCTCATTCCAGAAACTAACAGACCAAAATTATGACCCACACGATTAAACCAGGTGTTGCCACCGGCGATGAAGTACAAGCGATTTTTAATTATGCGAAGAAAAAGGGGTTCGCACTTCCGGCAGTCAATGTAGTAGGTTCGAATACCATTAATGGTGTTTTGGAGACTGCGGCAAATCTAAAGGCACCCGTAATAATTCAATTCTCCAATGGAGGAGCGCAGTTCCATGCCGGTAAGGGTTTGTCGAACGAACATCAACAAGCGGCCATTCTTGGTGCCGTAGCCGGGGCCAAACACGTTCACCAATTGGCAAGTGCCTATGGGGCCACCGTAATTTTGCATACCGACCATTGCGCAAAGAAATTATTACCTTGGATCGATGGCCTTTTAGATGCCAGTGAAAAACATTTTGCCGAAACGGGCAAGTCCTTGTTCAGTTCGCATATGATAGATCTTTCCGAGGAACCCATTGCTGAAAATATTGAAATCTGCAAGAAGTATCTAGCACGTATGAGCAAAATGAATATGACCTTAGAGATCGAATTGGGAATCACGGGGGGTGAAGAAGATGGCATCGATAATTCCGATGTGGATGATTCTAAATTATATACGCAACCTGAGGAGGTAGCCTATGCCTATGAAGAGCTTTCCAAAATAAGTCCAAGATTTACCATTGCAGCCGCGTTCGGCAACGTACATGGCGTTTATAAGCCGGGTAACGTAAAATTGACCCCAAAAATATTGAGGAATTCGCAGGAATACGTGACCAAAAAATATGGCGTGGAGCACAATCATATTGATTTTGTATTTCATGGAGGATCGGGATCAACCGTTGAGGAAATCCGAGAGGCTATTGGTTACGGGGTAATCAAGATGAATATCGATACCGATCTTCAATATGCGTTCCTAGCAGGAATACGGGACTATATACTTGACAAAAAAGATTTTTTACGATCGCAGATTGGAAATCCCAATGGTGCTGATGAACCAAATAAGAAATTCTACGATCCAAGGGTATGGCTACGGGAGGGTGAAAAGACATTTGTCGACCGACTTAAAAAGGCATTTGAAGATCTCAATAATGTGAATACACTGTAATTTTCTGCATGCCGAATGTAACTTAATATGGAGGATATGTCTTTATGGTTTAAAAGAAAGGAAAAGGGAATTCAGACATCCACTGAACACAAAAAGGATACCCCAAAGGGGCTTTGGTATAAGTCGCCTACTGGGAAAATTGTAGAATCGGAAGTCCTAGCGAAGAATTTCTATGTGAGTCCAGAGGATGATTACCACGTTCGCATTGGCAGCAAGGAATATTTTGAAATTCTCTTTGACGAAAACCGTTTTACCGAACTCGATGTGAAACTTACTTCGAAGGACCCGCTTAAATTCGTTGATACCAAATCATATGCCGACCGGCTGAAAGCCGCCCAAAAAAAAACCGGCCTAAAAGACGCCGTACGCACCGCGGTAGGTAAATCCTTGGGGAAAGATCTGGTCGTCGCCTGTATGGATTTTACCTTTATAGGAGGATCTATGGGCAGTGTCGTCGGGGAAAAGATTGCCAGGGCCATCGACTATTCGATCAAAAAGAAAATACCCTTTGTCATGATCTCAAAATCTGGCGGGGCACGAATGATGGAAGCCGCTTTGTCATTAATGCAGTTGGCCAAAACCGGTGCGAAATTGGCGCAATTATCCGAGGTGGGCATTCCCTATATTTCCTTGTGTACCGATCCCACCACGGGAGGCACTACCGCCTCGTATGCTATGCTGGGCGATATCAATATTTCAGAACCTGGGGCCCTTATCGGTTTTGCCGGGCCACGGGTCGTCAAGGAAGCTACTGGCAAGGAACTACCGGAAGGCTTCCAAACGGCTGAATTTGTTTTGGAACACGGTTTCCTTGATTTTATAGTGCATAGAAAAGAGCTGAAGAAAAAAATAAATCTTTATCTTGACTTAATACAGAACAATCCTATTAGGTCGTAAGGAAAATAATATTATCTTTGCCGCCTGATTGAATTACAGTCAGATACATAAAAATCATTTAAAATAATATTGGAATGTATTTAACAAAAGAAGTGAAGGCCAAAATCTTCCAACAACATGGCGGTGAAGCCAAAAATACCGGTTCGACCGAAGGGCAGATAGCCTTGTTTACGCATCGTATCAACCACCTTACGGGTCACCTTAAAAACAATCATAAAGACTATAATACGGAGCGGTCATTGGTACGCTTGGTGGGTAAAAGAAGAAGTCTTTTAGATTATTTGAAAAAGAAGGATATCGTAAAATATCGTGAACTGATCATAGATTTGAACATCAGAAAATAAATATTTCTTAGGGCCCGGAATTCCGGGCCCCATTTTTATAAAATTTCAAAGACCTGAATATACATCCGGAAAATTTTCGGAAGGCAAACACAAAAAGCTACACACAGTTTTTCATTGGTCAACACAACACAACAACTCCGACCATAAAATTGGCTGGAGAGACCATTGTTTAACAAGTCCGGTATTTTCGGGCTTTAATTCAAATTTATGATTCCAAAAGTATTTAAAGAGGTTATTGACCTTGGTGATGGCAGGAAAATCTCCATCGAGACCGGTAAATTGGCAAAACAGGCCCATGGGTCGGTGGTGGTGCAATCCGGTAAATGTATGCTATTATGTACGGTAGTTTCCAATTACGTGCAAAGTGACGTAGATTTTTTACCCCTAACGGTAGATTATCGCGAAAAATTTGCGGCTTCAGGCCGTTATCCAGGTGGGTTTTTTAAACGCGAAGCGCGCCCAAGTGATGGCGAAGTATTGACCATGCGTTTGGTAGACCGCGTATTGCGACCGCTTTTTCCAAAAGATTATCATTCGGAAACACAGGTGATGATTCAGTTGATGTCGCACGATGAGGATGTAATGCCCGATGCAATGGCAGGATTGGCGGCTTCGGCAGCAATACAACTTTCAGACTTTCCATTTGAATGTGCTATTTCTGAATGTCGTGTCGGTCGAATTGATGGTAAATTTATTATCAACCCAACCAGGGCACAATTGGAAATATCCGATATCGATATGGTCATTGGGGCTTCTGCCGATTCGGTTATGATGGTCGAAGGCGAAATGGGTGAAATTTCGGAAGAGGAAATGGTCGAGGCCATAAAATTCGCACATGAAGCTATTAAAGCGCAAATCACGGCCCAATTAAAATTGGCCAAGGCCGTTGGCCAAAAAGATGTGCGTGAATACGAGACCGAAAGGGAAGATGAAGTTTTGGCAAAAAAAATACATGCACTCGCCTATGATAAGGTGTATGCCGTTGCCAAGGCCGGTTCGGCGAAGCATGAAAGAAGCGCTGCCTTTGACGCGATCAAGGAAGAGGTAAAAGCCTCATTTTCGGAGGAGGAAATTACAGAGTATGGCAATATGGTTTCAAAATATTACTATAAAGCCGAAAAAACTGCCGTACGAGATCTCACCTTAAATGAAGGCTTGCGATTGGATGGAAGAAAGACCAATGAAATTAGGCCTATTTGGTGCGAGGTAGACTATCTGCCTTCCACACATGGGTCTGCTATATTTACCAGGGGCGAAACCCAAGCACTTGCGACGGTAACCTTAGGTACTTCTAGGGAAGCCAATCAAATCGACATGCCTTCCTACGAAGGGGAAGAGACTTTTTACCTGCATTATAATTTCCCGCCATTTTCTACCGGTGAGGCTAGGCCGATTCGAGGCACCTCCCGTAGGGAAGTAGGACATGGGAATTTGGCACAGCGTGCCCTCAAAAGAATGATTCCGAGTGATTGCCCCTATACCGTAAGGGTTGTTTCGGAAGTTTTGGAAAGTAATGGTTCTTCTTCAATGGCTACCGTTTGTTCGGGAACCATGGCTTTGATGGATGCTGGGGTTCAATTGAAAAAGCCGGTATCGGGTATCGCAATGGGCTTGATTACAGACACAGAAACCGGAAAATATGCTGTATTGTCGGACATTCTGGGGGATGAAGATCACTTAGGGGATATGGACTTCAAAGTAACCGGTACGGCGGATGGAATTACTGCTTGCCAAATGGATATTAAAGTAAAAGGACTTGCCTATGAAATTTTGGTAAAGGCCCTTAAACAAGCTCGCGAAGGCAGATTGCATATTCTTGGGAAATTAGTGGAAACGATTGCAGTCCCTAATGACGATGTAAAACCCCATGCGCCTAAAATGGTGACACGGGTTATTCCGAACGAATTTATAGGGGCATTGATCGGACCCGGAGGAAAAGTAATCCAGGAATTACAAAAGGCCACCAAGACGACCATTGTCATCAATGAAGACCCGATTACCGAAGAGGGCATCGTAGAAATTCTTGGTACCAATCAAGAAGGCATCGATGCCGTATTGGCCAAAATTGATTCGTTGATGTTTAAGCCAAAGGTTGGCGAATCGTACAACGTAAAGGTCATTAAGATGCTTGATTTTGGGGCAGTTGTTGAATATTTAGATGCTCCAGGCAATGAAGTCTTGCTTCACGTGTCGGAATTGGCATGGGAACGCACCGAAAATGTATCGGACGTGGTAAACATGGGCGATGTTTTCGATGTGAAGTATTTAGGCATAGATCCGAGGACCCGCAAGGACAAGGTTTCGCGAAAGGCTTTACTACCAAAACCTGAAGGATATACAGAAAGACCTCCTAGGGAAAGTAGTAATCGACGTGATGATCGTCGCGGTGCCGGTAGGGATAGCCGAGATCGAGATCGCAAACCGCGAAGAGATTAGGTATATTTATTCAAATAAGACCCCAATGTTCACATTGGGGTTTTTTTTTGCATTACCTCCCAAAAAAATAAAGTTTTCATGACCTATTGTAACATTTCAAGCTTTTTTACGTATAAGTATATGCAGCTTATGCACAATGAACTTAATTAGAAAGGAAATCGTTTAGATGAGACAGCTAAAAATTACAAAACAGGTTACCAATAGGGAAACCGCATCTTTGGACAAGTATTTGCAAGAAATTGGAAAAGTTGATCTGATTACCGCAGATGAAGAAGTAGAATTGGCACAACGTATCAAGGCAGGCGACCAAGCCGCACTTGAAAAACTAACCAAAGCCAATCTCCGATTCGTGGTCTCGGTCGCCAAGCAATACCAGAACCAAGGACTTACTTTGCCTGATTTGATCAATGAGGGAAACCTTGGATTGATCAAGGCGGCACAACGCTTTGACGAAACCCGTGGTTTTAAATTTATCTCGTATGCCGTATGGTGGATACGTCAATCTATCTTACAAGCTTTGGCCGAACAATCTCGAATTGTACGTTTGCCATTGAACAAAATTGGATCTATCAATAAAATAAACAAGACGTTCGCCTTTTTGGAACAAGCGCATGAGCGACAGCCATCCGCGGAAGAAATTGCGAAGGAACTAGATATGACCGTTGAGGATGTAAAACAGTCCTTAAAAAACTCCGGGCGTCATGTATCTATGGATGCCCCGCTGATCGACGGGGAAGATTCAAACTTATATGATGTTCTTCGCAGTGGTGAGTCGCCCAATCCTGACAGGGCTTTATTGCACGAATCATTACGCACCGAAATAGAACGTGCCTTGGAAACCTTAACCCCAAGGGAGGCCGATGTAATACGTCTTTATTTTGGTTTGGCAGGACAACATTCAATGACCCTTGAAGAAATTGGGGAAACCTTTGATCTTACTCGGGAACGCGTTCGTCAAATAAAAGAAAAGGCCATACGCAGATTAAAACATACCTCGAGAAGTAAAATATTGAAAACCTATCTTGGGTAATACCTGTCATAATGTCCCGTGTGGGCGATGGGGATGCTTGAAGACACAAATTATATGTTAAATATTCCATAAATTGGAATTTTGGAACAAAAGTTGTAATTTGTGTAACGTAACAACAGTTATCATGACTGTTCGTTTTTTGATTGATGAATAAACTCCGGCTGATTACCGGAGTTTTTTTTATTTACGATACCAACATATTTCTTTTAAAGCATTCGTATTGATTACGTTTTTTTGTAGCTTGTTGATTTGTATGGAAATAAACTTGGCCCGGCACAAAACAATAAAAAGATGAGTTCCCCAAATAGTGAACAGCCCAACAACCCGCTTCATGGTGTAAAATTATTGGACATTTTAGAATATCTAACACAAAAATATAGCTGGGAAGAATTGGCTTTGAGCATCAATATCAATTGCTTTAAGAATAATCCGAACTTAAAATCATCCCTAAATTTTTTAAGAAAAACCCCATGGGCCCGAAAGAAGGTCGAGCAACTCTATCTCAATACGATCAAGAAATATAAGGATGTCTTATAATATTGTTCTCGTAGCACCCGAAATACCCACAAATACTGGCAATATTGGTCGCCTATGCCTTGCCACTGGATCTACCCTACATTTGATAAAACCCTTCGGTTTTGAATTGGATAATTCGCGATTAAAAAGGGCCGGTCTCGATTATTGGAAGCATCTTTCGCTAGTTATTTACGAGAATGTAGATGAGTTTTTTACACTGCAGAAAGACAAGAATATGGTCTTCTTTTCGAGCCATGCGACCAAACTCCACTGGACCATTCCCTTTGAAGATAATATGTTTCTTGTCTTTGGAAAGGAATCTGTCGGCCTGCCCAATTCAATTCTCGAAAAGAACCCCGATAATTTATATAAAATCCCGCTATACAACGAACATATACGCAGCTTGAATTTATCGAATGCCGTGGCTATTGCGGTTTATGAAGGATTGAAATATCTTTACTAAGCTGATACAGGCCAATCGACCGTGCGAACCCTTTAAAGAAAAAAGCACCTATGGATCAAGATCATAGTACATATAAAATTCCCGAAAAGACCCGAATAGGCCACGTGCATCTAAAGGTGTCGAACCTACAAAGATCGATTGATTTCTATTGTGGACTTTTAGGCTTTGAAATTACTACGCGATATGGGGATGATGCTGCATTTATTTCGGCAGGAGGTTATCACCATCATATTGGGCTGAATGTTTGGTATAGCAAAAATGCACTTCCGGCACCTAAGAACCTGCCCGGGCTCTTTCATACCGCGATATTATATCCCGATCGCAAAGCGTTGGCACAAATTTATCAACGTCTAATGCTAGCGGGACACTCGCTTACCGGGTCGGCTGACCATGGGGTATCTGAAGCCCTCTATTTGAATGATCCGGATAATAATGGGGTAGAACTTTATTGGGACAGGCCCGTGGAGGAATGGCCTAAAAAATTAGATGGTTCCCTTGATATGTTTACGGAACCATTGGATGAACATAATTTATTGAGCTTGCTTTGATAAAGACCTCTTTTTAGTATCTTTAGAGGAATCAACCTATCAAAAAAACATGAAAAAATTCATACTCCCGGCCTTTTTCCTTTCTATTTGCACCCTAATAACTTCCTGTAAAAAAGAGAAAACAGCGGTTTCCGAAGAACCCAGTGAAATAGTGTTCAATCTCCCAAACGATTTTCAACTTGAAGACCTTTACCATCCCAATGCCCATGGTCAAGGCTCATGGGTGGCATTGACCGAAGATTCCAACGATCGGTTCTACGCCTGCGATCAACGTGGTAAAATATACACTTTCAAGGCTCCTGCGGAAGGCGAAACCATCGATCCTGCCGAAGTTGACAGTGTGGCACTGCATATTGGCGAGGCACACGGACTTCTTTGGGCACATGATGGGCTCTATGTCGCCGTCAACAAACGATGGGATGACGATTTACCTGATGACCAAGAAAATGGAAGCGGCGTGTACAAATTGACCGACACTAATGACGATGGTACGCTTGATAAATTGGAAATGCTATTAAAACTGTCAGGGGAGGGTGAACATGGGCCCCATAGTTTTGTCTTGTCACCTGATGGGAATGACCTATATTTTATCGCCGGAAATCACACGCTCATTCCTGAATCATTGCTTAAGAATAGTAAATTACCGACCAATTGGGGAGAAGATAATCTCTTTAAGCCATATTTGGATCCCCGTGGCCATGCCAACGAAATCAAGGCTCCAGGAGGTTGGATCGCCAAATTCTCGCCAGATGGAAAGAATTGGCAAATTATTTCCGCCGGCTATCGCAACCCCTTTGATATGGCTTTTAACCGAGATGGTGAGCTTTTTGCCTATGATGCCGATATGGAGTGGGACATCGGTATGCCGTGGTACCGTCCTACCCGAATTTGTCATGTGACCAGTGGAAGTGAATATGGCTGGCGTACCGGGTCGGGAAAATGGCCGGCCTATTATCCCGATAATCTTCCAGCGGTCAAAAATATGGCACAAGGATCGCCAACGGCCGTTCTTGCCGGTGCAAAATTGAATTTTCCTACAAAATATAGAAATGGACTCCTCGTAATGGATTGGAGCTTTGGTACGGTTTATTTTGTTGATTTAATTGCGAGCGGTAGCAGTTATACAGGTGAACGTGAAGAATTCTTATCGGGTACCCCCTTGCCCTTGACCGATATGATCGCAGGTTCCGATGGCAACTTGTATTTCGCCACCGGGGGTCGAGGCCTTGATTCGCATGTATATCGCCTTAGTTATCGGGGATCGGAGGATACAAAAGACATAATTCCCGTAAACGAGGCAGCTGCCACGCAAAGAAAACTACGACAAAGTTTAGAAAGGTACCATCAAGAGCAATCAGAGGATGCCATTCCCCTGGCCTGGGAAAATTTGAACAATGCCGATAGGTACATTCGCTATGCAGCCCGCGTAGCCCTGGAGCACCAACCCGTTACGCAGTGGCAATCCCGTTTTTTCGAGGAAAAAAATGATATCAAGATCATAGAGGCCGGTATTGCACTGGCGCATCAAGGGGATAAAAGTCTTCAGGGAAAAATTCTTGAGGCACTCAATACCATAAAGGTGGACCAATTGACCGACCAACAAAAAATAGATCTCCTCAGAACGTACGAACTTCTCTTTATTAGAATGGGCGCACCGGACGCGCTTCATCGAAAAATGACGATCCAAAAACTAAAACCTTATTTTCCTAACAGCAGTAGCGCTGTAACCAAGGAATTGGCCCAAATTTTACTTTTTCTAAAAGCCGAGGGCATCACCAAAAACCTAGTGGCGCTTTTGGAAAAAAACACCCTGGAAAAAACAGTCTCTGAAGGAGTTCAAATGCTTTCTGAGGAAACTACCTTGCGAAGTGAGCAATATGGGCCGCTTATTCGTGATGTAATTGCCAAAATGCCCCCAAGCGAGGCCATTTATTATGGTCTTTTATTAAGCCATGCAGAGGATGGATGGACCAAAGAGCTTCGTAAAAAATATTTCGGCTGGTTCTATGATGTACTGGGCGCAAAAGGCGGGATGAGCTTTAAGGCGTACATGGAAAACGTTCGACAGGAGGCCATGACCCATGTTCCCGATGCCGAGAAAGCGTATTTTCAAGAAATTTCGGGCGTATATTCCCCTTCGGAAGCCCTGGCAGATATTCCGCAACCCATTGGGCCCGGCAGCCAGTATCCCATTTCCGATTTGACCAATGTGGTTTGGGGTGGCCTCGATGATTATAATGGCACGTTCGCCGATGGCGAAAGGGCCTATAAGGCCGGGATGTGCATCTTATGCCATAGAATGCGAGGGGAAGGCGGTGCCGCAGGACCCGATCTTACGCAGGCACATACCAAATTCAATACCTATGATCTATTATTTGCAATCTATAGCCCGAACGACGAAATCTCGGACCAGTATGCCAACACCCTGTTCACTATGAAGGATGGCAATAAATTTGCGGGGCGAATAAAATCAGAGGGAGCAGACCAAATTACCTTAATGCCCAATCCCTTTAATGAAGGGTATACGATCCAGTTGGCTAAAGGTGACGTGGTAAAACGAGAATTATCGCCGATTTCTCCGATGCCTCCGGGGCTTCTCAATCGCTTGAACGAACAAGAAATTCTTGATCTGTTTGCCTACATTCAAGCTGGCGGGGATGCAAATAATGAAATTTATGCGGGAAAATAAATCATAAAAACCTTCCAAAATCAGAGGACAAACTTTAATTAATTCATAATATGATCAAACAACGTTTTACGATTCTATTTACCATTTTTATGTGCCTTTCCATGGGCATCTTTGCACAAAAAAAGTCCTCTACCCAAAATAAAGAACCACAGCCCATTGACAAATCCTTTTATGAAGGTCTTGAATGGCGTAACATCGGGCCCTATCGCGGAGGCCGTTCATTAGGGTCTACTGGAAGCCCGGGAAGACCGTATGAATATTATTTCGGGGCAACCGGTGGTGGATTATGGAAAACAACCGATGGTGGCAATGAATGGACACCGGTGACCGACGGACAAATTACCAGTTCTTCGGTGGGTGCGGTCGCCGTGGCAGAGACCAATCCCGATATCGTCTATATCGGTATGGGAGAGGTTCAATTGCGCGGAAGTATCACCCAAGGTGATGGGGTATACAAAACGAAAGATGGCGGCAAAACCTGGCGACATCTTGGATTAAAGGAAACCCAGGCCATAGCCCGAATTCGAATACATCCTACAAATCCAGACATTGTATATGTCGCCGCATTGGGCCATCCGTATGGGGAAAATGAGGAACGTGGCGTCATTAGAAGCAAGGATGGCGGTAATACTTGGGAAAAAGTATTATTTGTAAGCAACAAAGCCGGGGCGGTTGATCTGATCATTGATCGAAACGATCCAAAAGTCCTTTATGCCAGCACATGGCAGGTGTATCGCAAGGCATGGAAAATGTGGGGCGGTGGTCCCGATTGCAAATTATGGAAGTCGGTCGATGGAGGGGACACTTGGACCGACCTTACGAACAATCCGGGCATGCCTGCAGGGCCTATCGGAAAAATAGGGGTTACGGTATCCCCTGCCGATTCGAATCGGGTATGGGCCATCGTAGAAGCGAACGAAGGTGGCGTCTTCCGTTCAGATGATGCGGGGAAAACTTGGGAACGCACCAACGACGAACGCAAATTGCGTCAACGCGCCTTTTATTATTCAAGAATTTATGCCGATCCATGGGATAAGGAGACCGTGTATTGTTTGAATACGGGCTTCTACAAATCTGCCGACGGCGGTAAGACTTTTGACACTACGATCAAAGTCCCCCATGGCGATAATCACGATCTGTGGATCGATCCGAATAATCCCGATCGAATGATAAACTCAAATGACGGCGGTGCCAATGTGAGTGTAAATAGCGGAAAAAGCTGGACGGAACAAGATTATATTACCACACAATTGTACCATGTTATGGCAACGAGCGATGTCCCCTATCACGTAGCGGGTGCACAACAGGACAATAGTACCTTGGCCATTCCCAGTGATGATTGGGAACATATGCAGGCCGGAGGGCCTAATCACGGGTGGTACTACGAGGTTGGTGGCGGTGAAAGTGGTTGGATAACCCAACATCCCGTGAATCGGGATATATTTTATGCGGGGAGCCAAGGGGCCCTTTTAACGAGATATGACCGAAGTAATGGGCAGTCTAGAGACATTCAAGTATACCCAAGATTCTTTTCCGGGGAACCGGCAAGCGCCTTACCCGAACGATGGCAGTGGACCTTTCCGATCATGTTCGCCCCACAAGATCCAAATGTCATGTATACCTGTTCGCAACATGTCTGGAAAACTACAAATGATGGGCAGACCTGGGAAAAAATTAGTCCTGATCTCACCTATGCCGATCCAACTACCCTGGAAAAAACGGGAGGGGTAATAACAATGGACATGAACGGCCCCGAAATTTATGCGACCGTGTTCGCTTTGGCTCCTTCTCATCACGATATCAACACCATCTGGGCGGGTTCGGATGATGGAAAAATTCATATTACCAGAGATGGAGGTAAAAGTTGGACCGATATCACTCCCAAAGAGCTTCCGAAATTTTCTCGAGTAAGCATTATCGATGAGTCAAAACATCGCCCCGGAACCTTGTTCGTAGCAGCTAACCGATATCAAGTGGATGATCGGGAACCGTATGTATTTAAGACGAATGATTATGGTAAAACCTGGACGAAAATTATCAATGGTATAGAAAAAGGCCATTTCGCCAGGGCCATCCGTGAAGATCCGGTGCGTCAAGGCCTGCTGTTTTTGGCGACTGAACATGGCGTTTACTTTTCTATGAACGACGGTGAATTATGGCAAAGTTTGCAATTAAAGCTGCCAGATACCCCCATTCGTGATCTGGTTGTGAAAGACAATGATGTGGTCTTGGGTTCGCATGGCCGTGGATTTTGGATTTTGGACGACATTCAACCATTGCGGCAATATACCGACGCCATGAAAGACCAATCGGCCGTACTTTTTGAACCTACCGACCCAATTCGAGGACTCGGCGATGCGACCATTCAATATTATTTAAAAGAGCAACAGGATACGATCACTTTTGAAATATTGGATGAGCATGACCATCTGATCAATTCATTTACGGGAAGTAAGCCAAAATATGAAGTAGATCCAGACTTGCCTTGGTGGAAAAAGGGGGGGTCATCAAAACCTACAACCGCCAAGGGCATCAATGTTTTCAAATGGGATATGCGATATCCCGGGGCCACTGAATTTGACGGTATGATCATCTGGAGCGGCATGCCGCAAAAGGGACCCAAGGCGCCCCTTGGAAACTATAAGGTTCGCATGAAAACCAGGGACTATGATAAGACCCATTCTTTTTCGATACGAATAAATCCCAACCTGAAAGGGATTAGCGAAGCAGACTTGCAAGAGCAATTTGAATTGGCGCAAAAGATCGTGAAGAAGACCAGTGCCGCGAACGATGCGGTCATTGCCATACGTGAGATCCGGAAAAATGTCACTGCCAACAAGGAAAAAATCAGTGAATCGGATTTTAAGGAGACCATGCTTCCGTTTCTCGATAAGATGACTGCAATTGAGGAAGAATTGTACCAAGTCAAGAACCAATCGGGACAAGATCCGTTAAATTTTCCGATCAAATTGAATAATCGCTTGGCATCCTTACGGCGCAGTGTCGAAGATGGCGATGCTAGGCCGACCGATGGGGCCTATCAGGTATTCAACGAGTTGTCGGCCGAACTTGACAACCACTTGACCGATTTAAAAGGTATCATCGAACACGACTTGGCCAAGGTGAATTCAGTTTTAACGAAGGTCGGCAGTACTGCGCTGGTGGCCCCTGCTATCGGTCAATAAATGCGAAACACCGCAATGATTTAGCGTCTTCGTGCCATATGATGCCTTCTTTTTTGACCTTTTATATTACGCATTACAAAGCAGTGAATGAATAAAGAACAGGAGTACATTTTAGGAACCGACAGCGAAGAGTTGTTCAGGCTGGGTATTCAACATCAGGTATGGGCCGAAGAAGCCCAGAAAGGATGGAGACTGGCCAATTTCCGTGCAGGTCAAACCCTTCTTGACTTGGGCTGTGGTCCGGGATATTGCACCAAGGAATTGGCCTTCATTACCGGTGAAAAAGGAAAAGTTATCGGTATTGATCTTTCCGAGAATTACATCGCCTTTTTAAAGCAGGTAGCCCTCTTACATAATCTGAACATAGAAGCCATCGCAGCAGATTTTAACCATATGCGCTTAGATCCTCAAAGTTTGGACGGCATGTACTGCCGATGGGCCCTTGCCTGGCTGCCAAATCCTGAAGACGTACTAAAAAAGGTATATCATGCCCTAAAACCACATGGTAAAATGGTAATTCATGAGTACTACGATTGGTCTACCCTTCAGACAGAACCTCGTAAAGAAGCACTTGCCAAAGGTATTGCCATGGCATTGAAAAGTTTTAAGGATAGCGATAGCGAAATTGACATCGGGCGACATCTGCCAGCCATTTTACTCAAAATGGGAATGAAACTGATAAGTATGCGACCGATGACCAAAATCGCTACCCCCGATGGGGGAATTTGGCAATGGCCAAAGACCTTTTTTAAAAGCTATTTTCCAAGATTGGTTTCACGGAATTATCTAACTGCGTCCGAAGTAAAACTGGCATTGGATGACATGGAAGCCTTGGAAAAAATTGGTGGTGCGTCGATATGTACCCCAATGATGTTGGAAATTATAGCCGAAAAACAGTAGATGGCCTTGAAGAGCACACCTGGTGTAGACCCAAGGGTTTCAAGAAAACCATATCATTTCACTACTTTTGTTTAAAACTACAAGTTTACCAAAACCATGAGCAGAGTAAAAATAGCCCCCTCCCTTCTGGCTGCCGATTTCGGAAACCTGCAACGTGATGTACAAATGGTGAATAAGAGCGAAGCCGACTGGCATCATATCGATGTTATGGACGGATTGTTCGTTCCTAACATCTCCTATGGAATGCCCGTTGTCAAGGCAATTAAAAAGTTCGCTACCAAACCCTTGGACGTTCATTTAATGATTGTAGATCCCGATCGATATATCAAAACATTTGCGGCATTGGGAGCATTTTCCCTTACGGTGCACTATGAGGCATGCATTCACCTGCATCGAACACTCCAGGCCATAAAGGAAGAAGGTATGCTGGCCGGTGTCGCTTTAAATCCCGCTACGAATATAAACGTCTTGGAAGATACCATTAGGGACATTGATATCGTAATGCTGATGAGCGTAAATCCGGGGTTCGGTGGCCAGACCTTTATTGAAAACACCTATAATAAGCTACGGGATCTAAAGGCATTGATACAGCATAAAAGAGCTAATGCCCTAATAGAAGTTGATGGTGGCGTAACCTCTCTGAATGCCAAGGCCCTGGTCGATGCGGGTGCCGACGTTCTGGTAGCCGGAAGTTTTATTTTCAGTAGTGAGCATCCGTTGCAGACCATTAAAGAGTTAAAGGAAATAGCAGGATAATGGGGCAATTTGATGTGTTGATCATTGGAGGTGGACCCATTGGCATTGCCTGTGGCCTGGAAGCCAAAAAGAAAGGGCTCAGTTATGTCATTATCGAAAAGGGGCCCATCGTAAATTCGCTTTTCAACTATCCGGTCAATATGCAATTTTTTTCTTCCTCGGAACGATTGGAAATCGATAACGTACCATTTATTAGCAAGGAAGCAAAGCCGAAAAGAAACGAGGCACTTGAATACTACCGCCGCATCGTAACCGCTAATCAACTTAATATCCATTTATTCGAAAAGGTCGAAAGTGTAAACAAATCGGAGGATATTTTTTCGATTAAAAGCAATAAGAATACATATACGGCCCTCAACGTAGTGGTTGCAACGGGATTTTATGATATACCCAATACGATAAACGTTCCTGGAGAAACTTTACCCAAGGTTTCGCACTACTATAAAGATCCCCATTTTTATGCGGGACAAAAATTGGCCATTATAGGCGCTAGTAACTCTGCTATCGATGCTGCTTTGGAATGTTGGCGCAAAGGTTCGGAGGTCACGTTGATCATTCGGGGTGCCGAGGTCGGCCAAAGGGTCAAGTACTGGGTTCGCCCTGATATAATAAATCGCATAGAAGAAGGAAGTATAAAAGCCTATTACCATGCCGAAGTAAAGGAAATCGGCGAAAATGAAATTCTGGTCGCAACGACCGAAGGTGATGTCAAACTTGAGAATGACTTTGTATTGATCCTTACCGGGTATAAACCCGATTTCGATTTTTTAACGAAAATGGGCATAGCACTTTCCAATGATGACAAAAGGCTCCCGCATTACGATCCCACTAGCATGGAAACTAACATTCCTGGTCTTTACTTGGCGGGGGTCATCTGCGGAGGAATGGAAACCCATAAATGGTTTATCGAAAATTCCCGCGTTCATGCCCCCATCATTATGGATGCCATATTACAAAAAAAACTTGACTGAATTTTAGCTGGGCATATCGGGCAAGTGCCAGCCATTATGATAGGTGTGTCGGATATATTCGGTGGCGGCCTGTAGCCCATTGAATTGTTCGTGTTGCACATTCCATTCCGGGAGTCCGTTTTGCATTTGAAATCCGTTATGTTTTACTACTTCCATCACTTCGTTTGGGCCAATGTTCCTAAAATTCATATTTTGACCGTCCCATTGGAGTATTTTATTCAATCCTTTAAGACGGATGGCCAGGACCCCTAAGAGGACCATTTCATTAAAAGGGCCGGAATACCCAAAATTGGCTGAACCTTCCACCCTATTTTCAGGTGATTCCTTAGAGGCCCTGATCCAATCTTGTTCATGTGGCCCGTCAATATAACCGACAGCCCCAGGAATCCGCCTTAAATTAGGTGTAACGTCGGGAATACGACCTGAAAGGAGTCGCGGGTTAAAACCGCCGCAGTCACAAATAAGCGTATCCTTGGTCCCTATAAACATACATCCCCCCAAACCATCTCGAATCATGGGTACCCCTTCAGGCAGCAAGTCCGGTCGGTCGGGCAAAAAACCCCCGTCATACCAGTGTACCTTGACTGGCGGCATTTTTACCAAATCGGTATCCTCCCTTGCCGGAAAATCAAAACGCACTTTTTCAGCTTGCGGTGGACTTTCGGTATTGGCGGTCGTTGAACTACCAGAAATTGCATCGGGATAGCCTAAATTTAAAGCGCGATAGATAGGATCCAGCACATGGCAGGCCATATCCCCAAACGCCCCGGTCCCAAAATCCCACCAACCCCGCCAGTTCCAAGGGGTGTATATTTCATTATAGGGTCGTTTCGGCGCCGGACCAACAAATAAGTCCCAATCAAAGTTTTTAGGTAGCGACATAGCCATGGCTGGGCGTTCCAAGCCTTGTGGCCAGATGGGACGATCTGTCCAAGCGTGGGCCTCTGTGACTTCGCCTATTTCCCCATGCCAGATCCATTCACAAAGTTGTCGGACGCCGTCCCCTGAATTGCCCTGATTTCCCATTTGGGTAGCCCCCGGATATTTTTCGGCCAATTTGGTCAACAATCGCGATTCATAAATCGAATGCGTCAAAGGTTTTTGACAGTATACATGTTTGTTCAGCGTTAGGGCCGTACTAGCGATTACGGCATGGGTATGGTCTGCCGTGGCTACCAGAACGCCGTCAATCGAATCGCCCAGTTCATCAAACATTTTGCGCCAATCATAATATTTCTTGGCTTTTGGGAATTGATCAAAACAACGTTTACTGTAATTCCAATCGATATCGCAAAGGCCTATAATATTTTCGGTGTTCATTGCCAGCAAGTTGTTAAAGCCCTTGCCACCTACCCCTATACCTACAATGTGTAACTTGTCACTGGGAGGCCTATGTCCCAATCCACCGACAACATAACTCGGTACAATTGAAAAACCAACGCCCGTGAGAAGTGTATTTTTAATAAATTTCCGCCGTGTTGTTTTCTTTTTTATCATTTGTATTAAAATTTACCGCCCATTCTCCTCGCAGATTGTTTCAAGATGCCAAAGCAATGGACATCTTAATAAATGTATTAAAAAAACCTAGGAATTTGAGATTTTATATTGCGTGGCCCAGAGTAGTTAGTTTACCATCCATATACCTCACAAACCAATATTTTATTAAGAAGCATAGAAGCCTATCCGCTTTCAAAGTGTGCCTTTGCAGGCAAAAAATCATATAAACGGTGGCGGGGGACAGCTCGTGAAATAAAACGGCCCTCGGCATTGGCTGCGCCTTTCCCTACAAAGCTCCGTTTTGAAAATGGAAAAAGTCCTAAATCAATGACCCGGTCGTACATTGGCAAGTCAGGGAAGCTATAACCGGGTATTAATAATGTTATTGAACGCAGAACCAAAAGTATAGCTCAGTCCAATGCTTAAGTTTAACTCAAAGTCCGTTGCGATCTGCTTTTGTTGTAACAGGACATCTTCTATCGAGGCACTGCCGCCAGAAAGGTTTATCTGGTCACGTACTATTTCGAAATTGCCTGAAAATCTTACTGCCAGTCCTTTGAACACTCGAACAGATACCCTGTTATAAAGTTGCACCCTATTCTTTGAAAAATCGTTCAAAAAACTGGAGCCCCTCAACCTTGAGAACAGGTCTCCCCAAGGTTGCCTAAATTGTAACCGTACCTCCAGAGAATGATCGAATATACCTTCCTGCGATTTAAAAAACAGGGTAGGTTCGATATAATCGTTATGAAAATAGCCGATCTTGTAGGCAAAAGTAATTTCCCTCCTAAGTACCTCTTTGTAAGGAAATATATTATACTCGACAGCCGGGGAAACAAAATAACGCAAATCGAAGTTCTTAAAGGTGTCATGGCCTGCCCCCGTGAATATACCGCTGGACCAGTGGTCGGAGAGGCTGCGTACAACACTTCCCTCGCCTGAGTAAAGAACGCGTTCGCTGGTAATCGTCTCGTCCCCGCTGACAAATTTACTGTTGGCCTGGCCCATTTGAAAATCTGTCCGAATTCTCCACTTCTTAGTGACGCGGTCACTTTTTAAACCTAACTCATACTCGAATTCCTTCTTGCTCGACTCTCTGTCCAACCTAGCGTCACCGTAAATTTCAAATAGCCAATTGTTCCAAGGGTGGTCAAAATCGATATCCTGAAGTTCCGCAAGTCCTTGGTCCGAAATCTTGTAAACCACCTTGTCCGCCAGGTTCGATTCCAAAACATATTTGAGCAGTCCCGATTTTAACGTTTCCACTAGGCCAATACGAACATCGTCGGGCGACATATTGGTATTGGTGTCAAAAGTCCTTTCGTTTACAATGCCTTCGTAATCGCCCGATCCCTTAAAATCCAATCTATAGGACCGGCCACCGCTGCCGTTGGCAATATCATAAATAAATAGTTTTATGTTGGCCAGAGCTTGGTCCCTCACATGGTCCACAAAGTTTATCTCCTGACGGATATAGCCTCGTTCACAATTACAATCAATGAAAAGTTTAAGGGATTCCTTTTCCTTTTCTTGAGAAACACCAACAACCGTGCACAGAAGTGGAAAGAAACAAAGCCATTTTCTTATGATGACCAGGGCATGTTCTCTTAACATTTTATCTTGTTCATTTGTTCATAATCCTAGTATTTTATTTAAATCTTAATGGGAAGATTCTTTTAAGTACACTATAGCGGCATTATAGTCTTCTTCTTCCAAATATAGTCTTCTTTTTCCAAGCAAATAATGCTCTTAAAGCACACTTGGGCAAATTCAGAATTGATGTCGACCAGTCGTTGTGCTATTTTTCCGTTCCTGGCCTGCAGATCAGCCAAAAATAAGGGTGAATCCTCGCCACTTGAATTGGCGATGACCATGCATCTGGTATGTCCCTCGTCGAACAGTTTCTTTACGCCAAGTCCCAGAAAGTGCGCAAGGTCAAATTAAAGCCCGTGGGCCTGCAGCAAAGTAGTTCATAGCCCAGTTCCACCGGTCTACTTTTTATAGAAATATCTGGTTCCTTTTATTTTTCCTGCAGGAACATATTAAAGTTATGCGACTTGCTTACATTGCCCAATTCGCGATGGCCGGGGTCATCACAAGTAGAGTATTTTTAAATATTTTAAGGCAGGTTGGGGAGTGGCCGTTCAGTTTACGATTTAAAATCCTTGCTAAAATGAAAAATGGTTATTCTAATTAAAATGTCACGGCATTATCGAATAAACAAACCTAATTAAGAATAGGAGTAAGTCATAAATAAAAGCACAAAATCAAAAAAGCAAGCATTCGTGACCCGCAGGTAGCGCCATCCCCTATGCGGGATTGGCTGCGCCTTTCCCTACAAAGCTCCGCTTTGAAAATGGAAAAGCCCAAAATCAAAAAAGCAAGCGTTCGTGACCCGCAGGCAGTGCCATGCCCAGTGCGGGATTGGCTGCGCCTTTCCCTACAAAGCTCCGCTTTGAAAATGGAAAAAGCCGAAAATCAAAAAAGCAAGCTTTATAATTTTGCTTGCTTTTTCCATTTATTCGTGACCGCGGAGGGATTGCATATCCCAATTGAGCTCCCCTGTGCAAATAGAAAACCAGGGGGCTATCGCCCCTTTGGTTCTTTGTTTGCTGTAAAACCATGAAGCGTACGCTTCAGTTTTCACCAAACAAAGAACCACGCCCAATGGGCGTGGTTTTCTGCTTGTAGTGACCGCGGAGGGATTCAAACCCCCAACCCTCAGAGCCGAAATCTGATGCGCTATTCAGTTGCGCCACGCGGCCAAAATTTTATATATTTAGGACAATTTTGATTTTATAATAGTTGAGATGGTCTTTCCATCGGCTCTTCCGGCCAATTCTTTTGACACCATTCCCATTACTTTCCCCATATCTTTCATTCCGGAAGCTCCCGTCGCTTCAATGGTTTTTATCACTACTTTTTCTATGTCTCCGTCGCTCAACTGTTCGGGTAAAAACCTTTCAATGATGGCAATTTGTTCTAATTCAGGTGCTGCCAAATCGTTTCTGCCTTGCTCCTTAAAAATGGCGGCACTATCCTTGCGCTGCTTTACCAGTCTTTGGACTAACTTTACTTCCTCCTCCTCGCCCAATTCAGTGCTGGAACCCGTCTCGGTTTTGGCCAAAAGTAATGCAGATTTAATGGCCCGAAGCGATTCTAAGGCGACCTTATCCTTCGCTTTCATAGCCAATTTCATCTGTTCCATTACTTGTTCCTGTAGGCTCATGTTCCCCTTTTTTTGGACTGCGAAGATAAAAATAAACCCGAAAACAAATGTCATTTTCGGGTTTAAAATTTATGAGGAATAAAGAATCAATGTCGATTAATCGACATTATCGTGCAAAAATGAATTGTTTGAGCGTAATTGAATTTCATCATTACTGTCCTCACTTAAGGTAGTTCTAGAGAACCGGTTTTCCCTAGGCCCATCATTCAAATCGACTCCTTGCCGTTTATAGGCGGGTTCTTTTTCTATTTCATCAATGTTATTTAAACTATTCTGGAATTTGTAATTGAAGTCCTTTAGCTTTTTTCTCCGTACATCGGCCCGTTGCTTCAATAATTCTTCCAAGGGGGTATCCATCGGATCGATTTCTTTAAGTTCTCCGAGTGATGCCTCACTTTCCGTTACAGCAATTACCTTTTTTTCGAAGACCAGTTCATCCTCAATAATTTTTGGATCAAAATCCTCAGCTTTTGATTTTGCCCCGGTCAACCGATTTTCCAATTCCATATAATCATCAAGACTATAGCGGGTTTCACCTTCCTTGTTATATTCCAAAACCGGAATTACCTCGATATGTTCCCGAACATTCATATTTTTCACTTCGTCGTCCAAAGTAAATGTTACCACATTTTCACGTTCGTCTTCCTCTTGGTTCTGCGTATTCAAGGGCATGTCGAAACTTATAACAAATTGATCATCATCAACCGAAGATCGAATTTCTTCGGGATCTACCACTTCAATATCGATGAGCCCCTCTTTCGATTGGATAATTACAAAATCGTCTTCCGAGACATTTTTGGCGATGACTTCTTCATAAAAAACATTGAAATTTCGAATATACTTTGAAGTAGGAATAAGCTCCATGGGGTCTTCCTCAATAAATATTTGTTTCGTTTCGGAAACTTCCAGTATATCATCTTCTTCTACCAAGTTATGGACAATAGGACTCGAGCTTAAATGATGTACGGCCTTTTGTTCGTCTTCAAGGGTATGTATAATTTTTTTTGATTCGGTGTTCACGATATCGTCTTGTTGATCAATGTGAAATCCCGTAGCAATGACCGTTACGGCAATGGCCTCTCCCAATTCGGCATCCTCGCCTACTCCCATGATGATATTGGCCCCATGACCTGCTTCGATTTGAATGTGATCATTGATTTCCCCGATTTCATCAATTGTGATTTCCTTAGAGCCCGAAACGATAAGCAATAGAACATTTTTGGCGCCCGAAATCTTATTATCGTTCAGTAATGGTGAATCGAGGGCCTTCATAATCGCCTCATTCGCCCTAGCCGATCCAGAGGCAATGGCCGAACCCATGATTGCCGTTCCGCTGTTTGAAAGTACCGTTTTGGCATCACGCAAATCGATATTTTGCGTATAGTGGTGAGTTATTACCTCGGCAATACCACGGGCTGCCGTGGCCAATACTTCATCAGCTTTAGAGAAACCTGCCTTAAAGCCAAGATTTCCGTATACTTCCCTAAGCTTATTGTTATTGATAACGATGAGCGAATCTACGTTGCTACGTAATTTTTCAATTCCTAGTTGGGCCTGTTGACACCGCATTTTGCCTTCAAATTGAAACGGCATCGTTACAATTCCCACGGTGAGTATATCCAATTCCTTTGCAAGTTTGGCAATGACCGGAGCAGCACCAGTACCTGTTCCCCCACCCATTCCGGCAGTAATAAAAACCATTTTCGTGGTATGATCCAACATACCCTTTATATCTTCTAGACTCTCTATCGCCGCCTGTTCCCCTACTTCAGGATTGGCACCAGCCCCTAGTCCTTCGGTAAGCGAAACCCCCAACTGAATTTTTACAGGTACCGGACTGTTGTTGAGTGCCTGTGAATCGGTATTAAGGATGACAAAATCTACTCCATTAATACCTGCCTTGAACATATGGTTTATGGCGTTACTACCTCCGCCACCGACTCCGATGACCTTAATTACATTGCTTTGATTCTTGGGTAGATCAAAAGCGATTCCTTCAAATTCGGTGTTGTTGCTCATACTCTTTATATTACTGGTTATGTTTTATTTTTTAAGTAAGCGAAAACCTATTCGGCATTATCCAAAAAATCCTTTAGTTTCTCCGACCATTTATCAAAAACTGATTTTCTTTCACGTTTCTGTGTGTTGGTAGTTGCCATCGTTTCTTGATTACCCCCCTGATCGGCAAACACAAGTTCTTTTTCTATTGCTTTATTTCCCGAGTTCAGAGGGCCACGGCGTTTGTTTTTGACAGCATTCATCAAGAGACCCACGGCAGTAGCATATAACGGACTTGCCACATCATCATCTGAATCGCCGGCCAAATGCTCATTGGGATATCCGATTCGTGTATCCATACCGGTTATATATTCTACCAATTGCTTTAAATGCTTCAATTGACTGCCACCACCGGTAAGGACAATACCTGCTATGAGCTTCTTTTTTTGCTCTTCATGGCCGTAATTCTTAATCTCGACATACACCTGCTCGACAATTTCTACGACCCGGGCATGTATGATCTTTGAAAGGTTTTTTAGGGTGATTTCCTTCGGCTCCCTGCCCCTTAATCCAGGAATAGACACGATTTCATTATCCTTATTTTCGCCAGGCCAGGCAGAACCAAACTTGATCTTCAACAGTTCGGCCTGCTTCTCGATGATCGAACAGCCTTCCTTTATATCCTCGGTTATGACCCCGCCACCGAAGGGAATTACCGCAGTATGTCGTATAATACCATCTTTAAAAATGGCTAGATCGGTTGTACCCCCACCGATATCGATCAAGGCCACACCTGCTTCTTTTTCTTCCTGGCTTAATACCGCCTCCGAGGATGCCAAAGGTTCCAAGGTGATGTTCCCCAAATTCAAACCGGCACTTTTTATGCATCTGCCCACATTTTTTATAGAGGATACCTGCCCAACGACCACATGAAAATTCGCCTCCAATCGCCCTCCGTACATTCCAATGGGCTGCTTAATTTCCGCCTGGCCGTCTACCTTGTATTCTTGTGGCAATACGTGAATTATTTCTTCGCCCGGCAACATTACCAATTTATAGACTTGATTGCACAGCTTATCCAAATCGTCCTCATTGATAACCTCCTCCGAATCTACCCGGGTGATGTAATCACTATGCTGCAGACTTCGGATGTGCTGACCTGCAATGCCCACAACCACCGAACTGATTTTCAAACCTGAATTTGCCTCGGCCTCCTCAACAGCTTGCTGAATAGATTTTATGGTTTGTGTAATATTGTTCACAACACCACGATGCACCCCCAAACTTTTTGATTTACCTATGCCCAGTACCTCAATTTTACCGTATTCGTTCTCTTTGCCTATGATGGCCACGATCTTGGTGGTTCCTATGTCCAATCCAACTGAATAATTAATTTGTTCCATGCTATTCGTTTAAATTTTGGTGCACACTACTTGATTACTGAATTCCAAACTAACCGTCTTAAATTCATCTAATGTCTTATCCTTATTGGCCTTTATATAAAAAGCCCTGAAATTGTTGAATTTCTCCGCTAAATTTTCAATACCACCTAAGTCCACGATAAAATTTTCCATACGAAACTTCAATTGATACTTGTTCTCATCTACTACATGAATACCGATAACATTTTTTCTAAGAAACTCATCGGTGTTGATATATTTCAGGATTTCATAGACATCCTCCAGACTTTTCCCTGTAACTTTTCCGGTAATAATAGGCACCCTGGCCGAGTGTGTCATGGAAAACGGCATACGTTTTCCTTCATCATCCAGATAAAATTTTGTAATCCCCTCAATTCTTCCGATTGGCTTGCGCTGCACGATCTTAGACGTAAGCTCACCATCAATAGTAAGATAAACTTGGGCGCTTTTTACCATTTCATTGGCCTCGATGACCTTTTCCATAGTATTCAAAACTAATTTTTCTTTAGGGACATTTATGAGCGGGCCATAATTTTGTATTAACAATTTATTAACCATTCCTTCAGAAATGTAAAGGTTCTGATCTCCAAGGAATTGTATCTTCATTCCATTGATCATTTTCTTCTCGTGCCGGCCATTCGAAAAAGCATAAAGCCCTGCGATGGCCAGTAATAGCACCATCATTTTTAGGTAATTCCAATTAATGCGCATATTCCAATTCTTTTTTAATTCTTGATACTTCGAGTCCGATATCCCCTGCACCCAGTGTTACCAGCACATCGGGGTTTAGATTTTTGATTTCTTTCGTCAATTCTGATTTAGTCACGAGTTTTTTATGGGGATTTTTTATTTTTTCCAAGAGCCACTTTGATGAAATTCCTTTTATTGGCTTTTCACGCGCCGGATAAATCTCTAGAAGCAAAATACCGTCGAACTTTGCCAAACTTTCGGCGAACCCATCGGCAAAATCACGCGTTCTGGAAAATAGGTGCGGTTGAAATACCACTACAATTTTTTTATTTGGGTGCATTTCTATGATGGCATTATAAACGGCATTGATTTCGGCAGGATGGTGTGCATAATCATCAATGAAAATGAAATCATCCTCTTTTATTTTATACGAAAAACGACGTTGCACTCCCTTGAACGTAGCCAAAGCTCCTGCTAATTGGGAAGCTGGACAACCTGTTTGAAGCGCCATGGCAAAAGCTACCAATCCGTTTAAAAGATTATGCCGGCCTGGTTTGCTGAATTTAACCCCCGTTAGGGTAGCTTCGGGGGTTTTCAAATCAAAAACGTAGGTTCCATGTTCTATTTTGATATTGCGAATGCAATAATCGGCATTATCCTCAATGCCATACGTAATTCCTTTTAACGGAAGTCCGTTGCGCACGAATAGTTTTCCACCGGGCCGTACCCTTTTCGAAAATTCCTCAAATGATTTTATGAGGGCCTCGTGATCGCCATAGATATCTAAATGATCCGCATCCATTGAGGTGATACATGCTACATCTGGGAACAGTCTCAGAAAGGAACGATCAAACTCATCGGCCTCTACCACCGAATACTTTGTTCCCTGGAAAAAGAAATTACTATTGAAATCCTCGGAAATACCTCCCAAAAATGCCGTAAAAGACGTATTGGTCTCCTTTAACAAATGAGCGAGGATACATGAGGTGGTGGTCTTTCCGTGGGTTCCAGCTACCGCAAAACAAAAAGTATCCTTGGTAATCAAGCCTAATACTTCCGATCGTTTCTTGATCTGAAAAGCATGCTTTAAAAAATATTGATACTCGTTATGCACTATGGAAACGGCAGGGGTGTAGACGATTAAGGTAGTGTTTGCCTCTAAAAATTCTTTTGGCACCTGCTTAATGTCATCGTCATAGTGAACCGCTATACCTAATTCAGCCAACTGTTTGGTCAATGGCGTTTCGGTTTTGTCATAGCCCGCTACCTTTTTGTCAATGAACATGAAATAACGGGCCAAGGCAGACATACCGATACCTCCGATTCCGATGAACTAGACGTTATGTATTTTAGTTAAATCCATTATTTACCCTATTCGCAAATGTTCAATTCACTATTTTTTCGCCGTTTTTAGCTTACCCTACAAAAATCTGAGCCTCTACTGCTACGGGTAAGATGTATGGGCCTACCAGAGCTGAATGGTCGATTTACCCCGCATTCAAGAGCTTTTCGATTTCATCGACAATATGTTTCGTGGCGTTGGGCATGGCCAATTTTTTAATGTTATTACCCAGTCTAACCTGATGCGTGCTGGATCGAAATACCCCTGAAAAAATGGTTTCAAACTCTGTATCCAATTGCTGTTCCTTAATCAATAAGGCTGCATCATGTGCAACCAGTGCCGCCGCATTTTTGGTCTGATGGTCTTCTGCGACGTTCGGCGATGGAATAAAAATTACGGGCTTGCCCACAATGCACAATTCGGAAACGGAGCCTGCTCCGGCCCTTGAGATAATAATATCGGCAATCGTATAGGCCAAGTCCATCCGGTTTAAAAAATCATATACTTTAATCGTGTCTGAACTATACTTCTTATATTCCTCATAATACAGTTTGCCGCATTGCCAGATCACTTGTATGCCTAAAGATTTAAAAAAGTCGAGTTTTTGTTCTATCAGCTGGTTGATGCGCCTAGCGCCAAGGCTTCCTCCCAATATCAATAAGGTGGCCTTGTTAACGTCTAATTCAAAAAAATTCAACGCAGCCTCTTTGTCTTTTCCCAAAACCACCAAATCCTCGCGCACAGGATTCCCGGTTTTAACAATTTTTTCTGCGGGAAAGAACTTTTCCATCCCATCATAGGCAACACATATCTTCGCCACCCTATTCTTAAGCAGTTTGTTTGTAATGCCCGCAAACGAATTCTGTTCCTGCAGCACACAAGGTATACCGCGCCCCGAGGCCACCCTTAATAAGGGTCCACTAGCGAAGCCCCCGGTACCGATGACTACATGTGGCCTAAACCTTGAAACTATTTTACCCGATTTGATCAAACTACATATTACTTTAAATGGAAACATCAAATTTTTGAGGGTCAGTTTCCGTTGCAACCCCGTAATCGGTAAGCCTTCTATTTTATACCCGGCCTGAGGTACTTTTTCCATCTCCATACGATCTTTTGCGCCTACAAATAAGAATTCGGCATTGGTATGTCTTCTTTTCAGCTCGTTGGCAACGGCTATGGCGGGATAAATATGGCCGCCAGTGCCACCCCCGGACAGTATGAACCTATAGTTGCCCACTGAGAACCTCTAAGGGATTCGTACTGTCAGCGTCGATGGTCTCCTTTTCGAAAACCACGGCTTTATTACTAACGCTCAAAATAATACCAATGGCCAAGCACGTCATCCAACCCGATGTGCCCCCGCTACTGATCAAGGGCAATGTTTGTCCGGTTACCGGAAAAAGCTCTACGGCCACGGCCATATTGATCAATGCTTGAAATATGATGGGCAACCCTACACCAAGCGCCAATAATTTCCCAAAAACCGTAGCACTACCATTAGCTATTACTACTATCCGGAATAATAAAAACAAGTAAAACAACATGAGCAAAAATCCGCCTACCAAGCCATATTCCTCTACGATAATGGCATAAATAAAATCAGAGGAACTTTGGGGCAGAAAATTTTTCTGAATACTCTTACCGGCTCCCTTCCCCATGATTCCGCCAGTGGCAATGGCAATTTTTGCCTTTTCGATCTGATAATCAGCCTCGGTATCCGCAGGATTCCAGAAATTTTCAATTCTATTGATCCAAGTATCCACACGATTGGGAAACAAATCGGGGATGGCCTTGGCCGTCAGGATAAAAATGGTCAGGCATAATATTCCTGAAAGCACGATTCCCAAAAGATATTTCATGGGATATCCTCCCAGAAAGCAAAGCATCAAAACCATCGTAAAAATAATGGCAGCAGTAGAAAAATTGGCAGGCAGTATGAGGACGATTACCAAAAACACCGGTAACCAAAGGGGCAGGATACTTTCTTTGAAGTTGATCGTCCTATCCTTTATCTTGGTTAAATATCGCGCCACATAGATCATCAGGGCAACCGATGCCAAGTTGGAAGTCTGAAAAGTAATCCCGACAAATGGGATACGGATCCATCGGCTTGCATTCGATCCGTCTACCGTAGTACCTTGTGCCAAGGTAAAGGCCAACAGCACCAACACGATCGGCATGGCTATAAGCGATAGACCCTTAAAAAAATGGGCGGGGATGCGATGGACACCATAAATAATGCCGAATCCAAAAAACAAAAGCACGGCATGTTTTACCAAGTAGCCAAAGGGCGTACCGTAGCCAACTACATACACTAAATTACTACTTGCGCTGTAGACGGGTAAAAAAGAGAATAGGCCCAAAAGGGCTACCACGGCCCAAAGCGCTTTATCTCCTTTTAGATTTTTAAAAACTGCTAACACCTTATAAATTTTTTATGGCTTCCTTAAATTGATTACCTCTATCCTCATAATTCTCGAAAAGGTCAAAACTGGCACAAGCCGGTGATAATAAAACCGTATCCCCGCGTTCGGCTATCTTGTATGCCACCTTTACCGCCTCTTCCATGGCAAAGGTCTCGACCAACAGATCCACGACATTGCCAAAAAATTCCTTTATTTTCGAATTGTCAAGTCCCAAACAGATAATCGCCTTTACCTTTTCCCGAACCAATGGCATGAGTTCCCGATAGTCATTGCCCTTGTCTACACCACCGACAATCCATACAATTGGCGTTTTTACACTATCCAGGGCATAATACACCGAGTTGACATTCGTTGCCTTTGAATCATTTATATACTGGACATGTTGAATCTTCAAAACCTTTTCGAGACGGTGCGGTGCCCCTTGAAAGTTTTCGATGCTCTGGCGGATCATCTCCTTGCGGATGCCCACTAATTTTGCTGCGGTGGCAGCCGCCATCGTATTCTTGAGATTGTGTTTTCCTTCAAGTGCTAAATTGTCAGTGGTCATTGTTATCGTGTTGTTATCTGTTGTTATATGTATTTCCGTATTCTTTAGACTGGCCCCTTCCTTCAATTCCTTTAGAATGGAAAAGGGCACTAATTTCGATTTGACGGGATGCTTCTTCAACCAGTTTGAAATGACCTCATCATCTGCATCGTAAATGAGATAGTCATCCTGGGTCTGATTTTTTGCAATCCGAAATTTGGAGGCGATATAGTTTTCAAACTGGTAACCATACCTATCCAAATGATCGGGGGTTATGTTAGTCAAAATGGCAATATGCGGTTTAAATCGGCTTATGCCATCGAGCTGAAAACTGCTAATTTCCAAGACATAATACGCATAGTCGTTTTCGGCCACCATCTTAGCAAAACTGTCCCCAATATTTCCAGCGATTCCCACGTGTATACCACCTTCCTTTAAAATATGGCCCATGAGCATCGTGGTGGTAGTCTTCCCATTACTTCCCGTGATCCCGATAAGGGTAGCATCGGTATATAGCGAGGCAAACTCTATTTCAGATACTACCGGTATTCCTTTCGCCTGTAATTGTACCACCATCGGAACGGTATCAGGTATACCCGGACTTTTCATTACCACATCCGCTTCTAAAATAGTTGCCTCGGTATGCTTTTCCTCCTCCCAATCAATTCCAAAATTTTCAAGAACGTTTTTATATTTCTGTTGTATTTTTCCTATATCAGACACAAACACCTTGAACCCCTTCCTCTTTCCCAGAATGGCCGTTCCCACTCCGCTTTCCCCAGCGCCTAAGATTACCAATCGCTTCATCCTAACGGACTTTTAAGGTCACGATGGTAACAATAGCCAATAAGATCCCAATGATCCAGAATCTGGTCACTATCTTACTTTCGTGATACCCCTTTTTTTGATAATGGTGATGTAAGGGTGCCATCAAAAAAATACGTTTTCCCTCTCCCAGCCTCCTTTTGGTATATTTAAAATACCCTACTTGGATCATGACTGAAAGCGACTCGGCAAAGAAGATCCCACAAAGAACCGGAATCAATAACTCCTTTCGAATGATCAAAGCAATCACTGCTATGACGCCCCCAATGGTTAAGCTGCCCGTGTCGCCCATAAATACTTGTGCCGGATAGGCATTGTACCATAAGAACCCAATCAGGGCCCCGACAAATGCCGTTACAAAAATTACGAGCTCCCCAGCCCTAGGTATGAACATGATATCTAGATAATTGGAAAAAATAATATTGCCCGAAACCCAAGTAAAAATACCCAAGGTAAAAACGATGATGGCCGAAGAACCCGCGGCAAGGCCATCTAAGCCGTCGGTTAGGTTGGCACCATTGGAAACTGCCGTAACGATAAGTATGACAATGGGAATAAAGATCAACCAGGCATACTTCTTGGCGCTTTCTCCTGCCCATCCGATCAGACTGCTATAGTCAAGCTCATTGTTTTTTAGTAAGGGTACCGTGGTCATCGTAGATTTTATTTCCTGGCCTTTCACCTCTTCTACCGTATATTGTTCAGTAATCCTTGTGCTATCATCCTCCCTGATGGTAACCTCGGGATGAAAATACAAGGTGGATCCTACAATGATCCCCAGACCTACTTGACCTAGAATCTTAAACCGACCTTTAAGGCCTTTTTTATTGTTCTTGAAGATCTTGATATAGTCATCGATGAACCCGATGATTCCCATCCAGACCGTCGTGACAATAAGAAGGATCACATAAATGTTGTCGAGTCTGGCAAATAACAGCACGGGGATCAAGGTCGACATGATGATGATCAATCCTCCCATGGTAGGGGTTCCCACCTTCTGTTCTTGGCCTTCCAATCCCAAATCGCGAATGGTTTCCCCGATTTGCTTGCGCTGCAGAAACAATATGACCCGCTTGCCGTATGTTGTGGCGATTACCAAGGAAAACAATACGGCCATTGCGGCCCTAAAAGTGAGAAACTGAAACAGGCCTGCTCCTGGAACTTGGTATTGTTTTTCTAAATAATCAAAGAGGTAATACAGCATTCTTGGGGTTTATGGTTACTAGTTACTGGTTTATTGTCTTTTGTCTTTTGTCTTTTGTCTTTTCTCTTTTATCTATTATCTTCTGTCTTTTGTTTACTGTTGACCATTCACTGCTAATTGTCTTTCCTTTTTCCTCCTTTGCTTATTTATTCAAACTTTTCAGCAGATCCTTTACAATTTCAAAATCATCAAAATCAATGCGCTTCCCCTGGCTTTCCTGATAGGTTTCATGGCCTTTCCCGGCCACCAAAATGATATCATTGGCAGCTGCCATTTGGCATGCCGTCTTTATGGCCTGTTTGCGATTTTCTATGGATAATACTTTTTTTTCGTTTTGCGGTTCTACCCCTGATTCCATTTCCGATATAATGGTGTTTGGATTTTCGGTACGGGGATTATCAGAAGTGAAAATCGCCTTGCTGCTCAACTCTGAAGCGATATGACCCATAACCGGACGCTTTGACCTGTCTCTATCGCCACCACACCCCACAACGGTGATGACGTTTTCATTTCCAGTTCTCAATGTGTTGATAGTGTCAAGCACATTCTTAAGTGCATCCGGTGTATGGGCATAATCGACAATCGCTTTAATTTTCTCTTTCGATATATAGTATTGGAATCTGCCATCCACATTTTCCAGTTCGCTTAATAGCCTTAGGATTTCCAAAGTCTCAAGGCCCAATAGATCGGCGGTAGCATAAATCGCCAAAATATTGTAGGCATTGAAATTGCCTATTAACTTGGCCCAAAGTTCATGGTCCCCGATTTTCAACAATTGTCCATCAAATTGACTTTCTAATATCTGTGCCCGATAATCGGCATAGGTTCGCAAGGCGTAGGTATATTTTCGTGCTTTCGTGTTTTGCAACATTACCAAACCATTCTTGTCGTCAATATTGGTAAGGGCAAATGCTTTTTTAGAAAGGTTGTCGAAGAGGGTTTTCTTGGTATCGCGATATTCGGCAAAGGTTTTGTGATAATCTAGATGGTCATGGGTAATGTTGGTAAAGACGGCGCCTGCGAATACGAGTCCTTCGGATCTTTTTTGATGTATGCCATGGGAGCTTACTTCCATAAAACAAAATTCGACCCCAGCTTTGTTCATAAAGCTTAAATGCCGGTTAATGGTCAGGGCATCAGGCGTAGTATGGCTTGTCGGGTACTCCTCGTCGTCGACCATAATCTTAATGGTCGAAATAAGTCCTACTTTGTAGCCGGCTTTCTTAAATAATTGATACAAGAGGGTGCTAACGGTAGTTTTCCCATTCGTGCCGGTAATACCGACCAACTTTAAATTTTTCGAGGGGTTATCATAGAAGTTCGAGGCCATAACGGCCAAGGCTGAATTTCCGTTATCGACTTCGGCATAGGTAACACCGTTGACCATTTGCGCAGGAAGCTTTTCGCAAATGATGGCCTTGGCACCTTGATTGATGGCGCTTTCTATAAATTTATGCCCATCGGCCAAGATTCCCTTGATCGCGACAAAGACATCATCCATTCCCACTGTACGGGAATCGAAGCAAACGGCATTGACCATTATATTGGTAGATCCGCTTATAGCGGAAAGACCAACACCATATAATATGTCCTTTAATAACTTCATGAAAGTTCCAAAACTATTTTATCTACTTTTTTCAAATCGGTTCCTTGGGAAACCGACTGTTTTTTTACTCTGCCATTTCCCTTTACTTCAACCTCTAATCCCAGGTTTTCCAAAATTGAAATGGCATCCATACCGCTCATCCCCTGTACATTGGGAACCTTATTATATTTTTTTTGTGCTTCGGCATAATATTTTTGATAGGAATCCTCTAATTCAGGGGCGTCGACAATCTGCATTTCAACCTCATCGATCAATGGGTTGTTGGCATACACCTTTTGTGCGATCGATTTGAAAACAGGACCTGAGACATCGGCTCCGTAGTAACCTACACTGCGATCGGGTTCATGAATGACTACGATACAGGAATATTTTGGATGTTCCGCTGGAAAATACCCTGCAAAGGTGGAAATGTATTTAAGTTTGTCTGGGTCCTTGGCCACGTAGTTCTTTTGGGTCGTACCTGTCTTTCCGGCCATTGAAAAATTCGGGGAATACAAACGGTGTCCGGTGCCATATTTCGATTCGATCACATTCTTCAAAAGTTGTTTTACCATGACCACGGTCTCCTTAGAGCAGATGGAAGGGTTGATGACTTCCTTTTCAAATTTCTGAATGCTGCGGTTCCACTCCTTGACCTCTTTTATCAGTCTCGGTTTGACCATTTCGCCGTCGTTGGCAATGGCATTATAAAAGGTAAGTGTTTGTAAAGGGGTCAAGGAAACCTCATATCCATAGGACATCCATGCCAAGGAGATACCCGACCAACCTTTGTCGCCAGGATATCGCAAAACCGGTGTTCCTTCGCCTTTTACGGGTAGTCCCAGCTCTTTATTAAGACCAAAACTCATAAGGCGGTCCACATATTTTTCAGGATGGTCCTTATAATTATTATAAATCATTTTGGCAAAGGCCGTATTCGAAGAAACCTCAAAAGCCTTGGCTACCGATATTTTTCCATAACCCCCGTTTTTCGAATCCTTTACGATACGATCGTAAATTTTCCATCTTCCATTTTCAGTATCGATGATGGTAGCCGTATCGATTACCTTATCTTCCAAGGCGGCCACCAAGCTCATCAGTTTAAAGGTTGAACCCGGTTCGTGCGATTCGCCTATGGCGTAATTCAAGCGCTCGTAGTATTTGCCTTCCGAAGTCATCCCTAGATTTGATATGGCCTTGATTTCGCCGGTCTCGGTCTCCATGACGATGACGCACCCATGGTCGGCCTTGTATTTTTCCAATTGTCCCAAGAGGGCATGATGGGCGATATCCTGAATATTGATATCGATGGTCGAGATAACGTCATAGCCATCTTTTGGCTCTACAATATTATCTAGGCCTATGGGCTTCCATTGTCCCATGGCAATTTTTTGTTTTAACCTTTTGCCTTCCGTACCCCGCAAATAATCCCCAAAGGCACCTTCCAACCCAACACGCGTAATATGGCCTTCCTCATCGATACGCTCATAACCAACGCTACGTTCGGCTATTTTGCCCAAAGGATGTTCCCGAACGGTTTTTTGTTCAACAATCAATCCCCCTTTATAAGGACCCTTCTTGAGCAAGGGAAATTCTTTTACGGCTAAATAATCGGAATAATCAAGATTACGGGCCAAAAGGGCAAAGCGGTTCTTGTTTACCTTAGCTTTTCGCAATACTTGTTGATAGTGTGAGGAGGTATTCCCCAAGAGTCTTGCCAGTGCATCGGATAGTGGTTTTACGTTTTCGGCAAAATCTTTCTCGTTGACGGTTTCGGCATCAAAACGTATGGTGTATTTGGAAACCGAAGTAGCCAGCAAACTACCATCATCGGAATACAGATCCCCACGGTTCGGGGCAATGGTAAACATCTTCTCGGTGCGCTTCAAGGCCAGGGCGCGATACTTGTCACCATCTACGACCTGAATATTTACCAACTTAAAGAGCACGGTACTTGCGAACAGAAAAAGAAAGGCTGCGGTAAAGTATAAACGGGTCAATATTTTTTTATCGGTGACGGCCATTATTCTTTGATTGATTTAACCCTTATTTTTTTTGGTGGCGTTTCAGAAGGCTGCAAGCCTTTTTCTTCTAAGATCTGTGATATGGTAGATTCGAGTTTTAATTTTTGAATGGCTTTATGAATATCAACGAACTCACTGCGCAATTCTTTGACCTCCTCGTTCAACGAGGCTATCTGATGTACTTTTTTATCCGCACTATGTGAGCTGCCGATCATGACCGTGGCCAAAAAAGATGCAAAAATGATGAACAGCCAATTTTTTGGGGCATCGCCGCTCACCAAAAACTTACCTTTTAAAATGTCCAATAATCCTTTTTTCATCGTATTGCTATTTCAAATTCTTTCCGCAATCCTGAGTTTGGCGCTGCGTGCCCTATTGTTTGATCGTATTTCCTCCTTCGATGGAATGATAAGGCCCCCAACCTTTTTAAAGGGCACCGAACTATTTCCATAAAAATCCTTTTCCGGTTCTCCTTCGAACTGTCCGGCCCGAATAAACCGTTTCACCAATCGGTCCTCCAAGGAGTGGTAGCTGATGATACTCAATCGCCCTCCTGGCTTCAGTAATTCGGGAGTTTGTTTTAAAAATTCCTTAATTACCTCGATCTCCTCATTTACTTCAATGCGAATTGCCTGATAAATCTGGGCCAGTATCTTATGCTCCTTCGATTTTGGCAAAAATTCCTGAAGCACCGACTTCAATTGTTGAGTTGTCTTTATGGGCACAACCTCGCGTTGTTTTATGATTTTAGCGGCTAAGGCATTCGCATTGCGCAAATCACCATATTCGTAAAAAACCTTCCCAAGTGCTTTCTGGTCATACCTATTGACCACTTCATAAGCCGAAACACTGCTCTTTTTACTCATCCTCATATCCAAATCCGCGTCAAAGCGTGTTGAAAATCCCCGTTCAGGGATATCAAATTGGTGGGAGGAAACGCCAAAATCAGCCAAGATCCCATCTACTTTCCGAATGCCATAGAACTTCAAAAACTGCTGTATGTATCTAAAATTTTCGTGAATAAGGGTAAAGCGTTCATCCAGAATCGTATTCTTAAGCGCGTCTTCATCCTGATCAAAGGCGAACAATTTCCCTTCACTCCCCAATCTTTGCAATATTTCACGTGAATGGCCTCCTCCACCAAAAGTCACGTCTACGTAAATTCCGCTTTCCTTAATACCAAGTCCGTCGACCGACTCCTTAAGTAAGACCGCATTATGATACATGATCCACGTCGTCTCCGTCATCGCCCATTACTTCTTCGGCCAAGGCCCCAAAATTCTCGGCGGTCTCCTCCAATACTTTTTCGTAGCTATCCTTATCCCAGATTTCAATGATATTGATGGCAGAACTCAAGACTACCTCCTTATCAATACCGGCTATGGATACTAAATTCTTGGGGATCAACAACCTGCCCGTCGCATCAATCTCTACCACTTTAACACCTGCCGAGAAACGTCGTATAAAGTCATTGTTCTTTTTCTTGAAGCGGTTTTTCTTGTTCATTTTCTGCATCAACAGGTTCCATTCCTCCATAGGATAGAGTTCCAAACAAGGCTGAAATACCGATCTTTTGATTACAAAACCATTGTTTACAATGGGCGCCATCTGATTCTTTAGGGCAACCGGGAGCATTACCCTACCTTTGGTATCGGCCTTGCAGTCGTATGTTCCAATGAAATTGATCACGTAAATGGTTGGTATTTCTTATAATAACTCAAATATATAAATATTATTACCACAATTTACCACAAATTACCACTTTGTTCATAAATTTTGCATTTAATGTGGCAAATACCCTCTCCCTACACAAATTCCTCAAGCTAAAAATCCAATGGACTGAATTCTTATTCAAGTTAAAGTTGCTATTTCGCGATTGAGAGAAACCGTAGGTATGGTTTGTATTTTAGGGAAATGCCTATATTTGCCAACTATTGACCACAAGCGTCCTAAATGGAAGAAAAGATAACTACCGAAGGTAAATTTAGGTTCATTGAAAAGGGTGAAGGCACTCCTATTATTATATTACATGGTCTTATGGGAGGATTGAGTAATTTTCAAGGTGTTACCGAACACTTCCCCAAAAGAGGTTATAAGGTATTGGTGCCTGAACTGCCCATTTATGAACTGCCCATCATTCGAACCAACGTGAAGAATTTTGCCAAATTCCTAGAGCGGTTTATTGAGTTTAAGGGTCTCAAGGATGTGATATTATTAGGAAATTCATTGGGCGGACATATTGGTCTGTTGCATACCAAACTGTATCCTAAAATGGTCAAGGCGCTGGTAATAACCGGAAGTTCAGGTCTCTATGAAAGTGCCATGGGCGACGGGTATCCCAAACGTGGGGATTATGAGTTTATTAAAAAAAAGGCCGAAAATGTGTTCTATGACCCCAAGGTGGCTACCAAGGAAATTGTGGACGAGGTGTTCGCCACGGTCAATAATCGCATAAAATTGGTCAAGACCCTGGCCATTGCAAAAAGTGCCATTCGGCATAATATGTCTAAAGACCTGCCAAAAATGCAGACGCCTACCTGCATTATTTGGGGAGAGAACGATCAAGTCACCCCACCGGACGTCGCGAGGGAGTTTCATGAACTCCTTCCCGATTCAGATCTGTTCTGGATTAAAAAATGCGGCCATGCCCCCATGATGGAACATCCGAATGAATTCAATCGTATTTTGGATGGCTGGTTAGAGCAACGTGGGTTTTAAAAGTAGACGGTAGCCCACAACCGGTTTCTATTCCACAAATACTTTTCATTTAAAATTTTCGATGTGAAAATTAAATCGGCCGACTTTGTAATCAGCAACACCGATGTTGCCAAATGCCCGAATGAACCCTTGCCCGAATATGCCTTTATCGGTCGGTCGAACGTTGGGAAATCTTCCTTGATAAATATGCTGACAGAACGCAAAAGTTTGGCAAAGACCTCAGGAAGACCTGGAAAAACGCAACTCATCAATCACTTTAAAATTAATGGAAATTGGTTTTTGGTAGATTTACCGGGGTATGGGTATGCTAAAGTCTCCAAGAAAGACAAGCGTACCTTTCAAAAATACATCACCAACTACTTTCTTCAACGATCACAACTGGTGTGTTCTTTCGTATTGGTCGATATTCGCCATGAGCCTCAGAAAATCGATCTCGAATTTATACAGTGGCTGGGTGAAAATGCCATCCCATTCAGTATTGTATTTACGAAAGCCGACAAGCTAAAACCCAAGGCCATCGAAAAAAATGTGGCCCGGTACATAACCGAATTATTGGAAGGCATTTGGGAAGAGGCCCCTCATCATTTTGTGACTTCTTCTTCAAAAGGAATGGGCAGGGACGAACTGCTGACATTTATCGATGGCGTAAACGATGCCTTCTTTAAGAATCTAAAGCAGTAAATCCTATTCGGTCCAAAATCATTTCGATCAGACTTTCGGGTCGATTCATCGCATTCAGCTCTTCGGTCTTTATAAAAACTTCCAACCCGTTGCCGATTTCGATCAAAACGATCGGAAACGTGAATTTATACCCAAACTTGGAGGCATATTGCTTTTTGAATTCATTTTTATGTAAAAATTCCATTGGGACCGTACTTTTCTGACGGAATTTTTTCCAAATTCTTTTTTCGGTAAAGGCTCCGAAAGTAATTTCACAAAGAGGACATTCGTAGGTAGCTGGACTCAGTATTTTATGAACAGCATCAAGCAAGGAATTTGCGAATCCGGTATTGGCATTGTATACAAAAATGAGTTTTTGAATTGCAGGATCTTTCATATTGATTTCGTAATACCTTATATTTAGGTCAGGAGTTAGGTCTCTTGCTATTACGGTTACTTACAAAAAAACGAGCCCTTATGGAAAAACCACTTTTACGCCTGCTATTCATTTTAATCTTGCTGGGTGGGGCCTGCACGGCACGGCATCAGAATCCGCCGGTTATCGCGCCCTTTTCGGAGGTTGATACCTTGGCTACCAATGATTGGTGGAACCGGGCCGAAAACCCGATTATCAATTTAAAGGTAGGTAGGGACAGCATAATTGCCTTTGGCCTCTATACCGTCTCCCATACTACCCTAAAATTAAGTGCACAGCTCTACCCGCTTTACCCGGAGGAAACCCGGGAGGTACGCCTGGAAATTGAGGAAAATGGCGCATGGAGGGAGCTCCAACGACAAATGGTCAACGACTTGGGTTGGTCGGCCTTGTTTCGCATCGAAAATTGGGATGACACCCAAGATATAAAATACCGCATACGGCATGGGAAAAAAGCGAGCTTTGAAGGACTGGTACGAAAAGACCCCAAAGAAAAAGAGGCAATCGTCTTGGCGGCACTCTCCTGTAATTCGAACAAGGATCGCGGTCTTCGTGAGAGTTATGTGCGTAATATCAATTTCCAAGATCCCGACCTCATCTTTTTTGCAGGCGATCAGTCGTACGACCATACCGAGCATACGGCCGCTTGGTTAAAGTTTGGGCTGCAGTTCAAAGAGACGTTTCGTAACCGGCCAGCCATCACGATTCCGGACGACCATGATATCGGCCAGGGGAATCTTTGGGGTGAAAACGGAAAAGTATCTACCTATCCCGGAGGGGCCGATGGAGGGTATCACTATTCACCGGAATATGTTAAGATGGTTGAACGATGTCAAACGGCCCATTTGCCAGATCCGTTTGACCCTACTCCCATTGAACAGGGTATCGGGGTGTATTACACAAATCTTGTTTTAGGCGGCGTTGATTTTGCTATTTTGGAAGACCGCAAGTTTAAATCGGGTCCCGAGGGCAAAATACCCCAACAAGGTCCACGGCCCGATCATATTCGAAATCCCGAGTACGATCCGGCTTCGATCGACTTACCGGGCTTGACCCTTTTGGGGGACCGCCAATTGCAATTTTTGGATAGCTGGGGCTCCCAAAACGCGGATGCCTTAAAAGTGGTACTCTCACAGACCGGGTTTTGTGGGGGCGCCCATATTCATGGTACCCTTGATAATCGACTACATGCCGATCTTGATAGCAACGGTTGGCCCCAAACAGGTCGCAACAAGGCCCTGGATAAAATTAAAAAGGCCCATGCGATCCACATAGCTGGCGACCAACATTTGGCAACGGTCATCAAACACGGCATCACCGAATTCGGGGATGGTCCTTGGGCCTTTGTCGTGCCTGCCAGTGTCAATGATTACTACAGTCGTTGGTGGTGGCCCGAAGATGAACAAGCGGGGGCCCACCCGAATCAAAATACTACCCTGCCTTGGACGGGGGATTATTTTGACGGCTTCGGCAATAGGATTAGTATGATGGCCTATGTAAATCCTGAAAGCCCTTCCCATGGCGGCGGGTATGGATTGATTCGTTTGAATAAAAAAACAAAACAGGCAACCTTTGAATGTTGGCCCCGTAATGTTGATGTGACCCAACCCGGTGCTCAACAATTCGAGGGCTGGCCCATTACGGTGTCAATGGACAAGTAATAATCATAAGGCAGTCAACAGCCGTCTATTGTCGTTTGAAAGAATTTACAAATAATTACAGGGCACTTTTCAAAGAATATCCTTGGTATGCTTAAATTTTTGGTGGAGTTTTAGGGTATTAATGATATGACATCGTTGCCAGCAAGTAAATAAAAATCCTTAAAATCTAATATATGTCAATTAAATATATGCCGAAATCATTAACTTTCTCTTTTTGTTTTTTATTCATATTTTCCGCTACAGCTCAAACCGTCCTGCCTCCTGCAATAGAATGGCATGGAAAAAGTGAACTAGTAATCGCCGATTCCAATAATCGATGGTTGACTCCTTCCGAACGATCTGATTTTGAAACCACTCCTACGTATAACGAAACAATAAACTGGTTTGAAAAACTCACTGCGGCATCTCCCCTACTTCATATGGTAAGTATTGGCAAAAGTGTAGAAGGCCGAGAAATCTATATGATCATTGCATCCACGGAAAAAAATACTACGGCTACATCCCTAAAAAAATCGAACAAACCCCTATTACTTGTCCAAGCCGGAATCCATTCCGGCGAAATAGATGGCAAGGATGCCGGAATGATGCTCTTGCGCGACATTGCGTTTGGCGATAAAAAGACCTTGTTGGATAAGGTAAACTTTCTATTTATACCCATTTTAAGTGTAGATGCACATGAGAATTCATCGTCTTATAATAGGCCCAACCAAAGAGGCCCAGAAAACATGGGCTGGCGAACCAATGCCCAAAATTTAAACTTGAACCGGGATTATGCAAAGCTCGATACCCAAGAAATAAGGGCCGTGGTGCAGGTTATGAACGAATATGATCCGTCTATGTACATGGATATCCATGTCACCGATGGTGCGGACTACCAGTACGATATTACATTCGGTGGTGTCGATTTACAGGGGAACTCACCGGGCATTTCGAAATGGCTCGAAACGATATATAAACCTGAGGTCGATAAAGACCTGAGCAATAACGGACACATTCCGGGGCCTTTATTAAATGCACTCAATGGCATTGATTTTTCGCAAGGGAACGTATGGATACTTGGTGGTCCCAGGTATTCGGATAGCTATGGTAATCTGAGACATATGGCCACGCTGCTGATAGAAAATCATTCCTTGAAACCCTATAAACAAAGAGTGTTGGGAACCTATATTTTACTGGAAAGCACCTTAAAACTATTGGCCATTGAGGGGCAAACCTTGAAGGAAATTATAAAAACGGATAAAGCCACTAGATCTGCAAGTTTTCCATTGGCCTGGAAAGTACCCCAAATGAAAGAAGCAATCGATTACGAATCGATAGCCCAATTACAAAGCGCGGACAATGATGTAACCCCACCCGATTCCTTATTGTTTTTGGGGATAAAATCTAGAATTCAAAAATCGCCCATAACCCATGCCGACTATATAACCTGGTTGGGCCAACCTGAAACGATGAAAGTGGCCGATTATAAAGCAACAGAACCCATTGATTTCATTATTCGCCCGAAAGGGTACTGGGTGCCGGCCTTTTGCGACGAGGTTATTGCAAGACTGAAATTACATGGCATCGAAATGGTGACGATTCCTGAAGCCCGTGAAGTAAAAGTAGAAATGTATCGCATTGAAAATCCTAAAATCGAAAATGAAAGTCATAAAGCAATGCCTTACGAAGGGCATATGCAAGTAAGTGGAAATCCCAAATCTGAAATTCGAAATGAAATATTCCCATCGGGTTCTGTCTATATTTCTACTGACCAACCCTTAGGGGACTTAGCGATCCTATTATTGGAACCTAACTCAAAAGACTCCTTTTTTAGTTGGGGATTTTTTCTTTCCATTTTTCAGAGAACCGAATATATTGAAGGGTATGTAATGGAGCCCATGGCCGAAAGCATGTTGGAAGCGTCTCCAGAATTAAAACAAGAATTCAGACAAAAAATGGAACAGGATAAGGAGTTTGCAAATGACCCTGATGCCATATTGACGTGGTTTTACAGCAAAACAAAATATTATGACGATCGGTACCTATTATATCCAGTAGGGAGGGAATTGTAGGCGAGTTTAGCATAAATTAATACAATCAACCGCCAAAACAATGCATTGAAATAATAGCGGGGTTATTGCTAACACCAATGCAAGAAAATATTAAAAAGGTCTTTGTTTAACCTAGAAGTTTGGGTTTCAAAAAACATCACTATTCTTAAATTAGAACAATCACCCCAGTTATGACCAACGAATAAAAACATGATAAAATTCTTCCAAAAAATAAGACAACAGCTCTTGACCGAAAACCTGCCTGACCGGCAGGCAGGCAAGATCAGAAGATATCTGCTCTATGCGGTTGGAGAAATCGCATTGGTTATGATTGGCATTCTGCTTGCCCTGGAAGTAAACAACTGGAACGAAAATCGAAAAGACTCAAACAAAGAACAATTAATTTTAAGTCAATTAAAGGAAGAGTACGAGACAGATCTTACACAATTGGAACAAAAAATTTCCCATCGTACCTTCATTATTCAGTCAGCCTCAAAAGTATTAAAATACATCGATAAGCCAATGAATGTAGATAAGGACAGTCTACTTTCACATATAAGTGTAATTCTGGGAGATCCAACATTCGACCCTATCAAAAACGATCTCGTTACTTCGGGAAATCTAAGACTGATTAAAAATAGAAACTTAAAAAGATTACTCACAACATGGACATCAGACGTGGTCGCTTTGCAAGAAATTGAAAAAGAGTGGAGCAGAACGATGTGGGAATATGTGGTTCCTAACTTTATTACCATCGGAATTTTACGGGATGCAGTGTATAATTGGTGGAACGATGAAAAAAACCTAACATGGATTTTGGAAGGAAAGGGCGATAACCTGTTTGAAGCAGGTAGATCATATAAAATTATTAAGTCAAGTGAACTATTAAAAAATAAGGAGCTTGAAGGCATTATGTCGGTTGCCATTTCGTTAAATCAATCAGCCAATATACAATCCCAAGTGCTGCGGATTCGCATTCTGGAACTATTGGAATTATTGAACACTGAAATTAAAGGAGAATAACAAAAAGCCAACAAGGAGCCCATGATAAAATTTTTTCGAAAAATTAGATATGACTTAATGGTAAAAAATTAAACGGGAAAACCTGCCTTGCTGGCAGTCAGGTACATAAAATATGCTATTGGAGAAATTGTACTTGTGGTTATCGGAATTTTATAAGTGGGAAACGCATTTTGTAAATTGCATTTAGAAAGTTATTGAAATTCAAAAGCCATGTTGAAAATTGACCTGATATTAGCTGTAAAAGAGGTGAAAGCCAGTGCAAAATGGTATGAATCGGTGTTTGGATGGAAACGCGTCCAAGGGGGAGATGATTTTGCTACATTGATCTCGGAAAACAAGGAAGTATTGCTCTGCCTAAATGCCTGGGAAGAACATGAGCACCCTACCATGATCGATCCGGCGAGTATGCCTGGAAGCGGACTCATCTTGCACTTCAGGACCGATGCCATGAATGCCATCCGACAAAATATCGAAAAAATGGATGCTGCTGTTGAAGAGGATATTCACCTCAATCCCAACTCTGGGAAACTGGAATTCTCGGTGGGAGATCCCGACGGATACTATCTAACCATCACCGAATACCACACCTACGAAGGTTAGGATGCATTCAAATATATGCGGTCAACGAGACTGGCTATAGGGGAAGCGCAAAAATCTTAAAATTGAATTAAAAATCATACAAAAATCAATTGGTAAACGTACCTTAAAACCATGCGAGAACAATTCGGCAAAAAGGCCACGAAGCTTGATTTGGAAAAGTATGCCAGTTCCCCGCAATGGGATGGAAAAAAGTTCGTGAATCAGGAAGTTACTACCATGGCCATCAATTTTCAAAGCCTTCCCAAATTGCTGTACAAGCAATTTTGCGAAAAAGAAGGCCGTGAACCCATAAAAAAATTACCGATCATCCCTTTTGACAAAAAGGCTTTTTTGAGTCCATCTGAAACCACCAAATTTATTTGGTACGGACATTCGGTACTCCTATTGCGCATGCAGGGTCAGACCCTATTGATAGACCCTATGTTGGGCAATAATGCGGCACCGATTGCCCCATTTTCGGTGAATCGGTTCAGTGAAAATACCTTGGCCCTTATCGACGACTTTCCCGAAATCGATCTTTTGCTCCTTAGCCATGACCATTATGACCATCTCGACTATGAGAGCATTCAAAAATTGAAGCCCAAAGTAAAAAAGTACCTCGTTGCATTAGGTGTAGCCCGTCATTTGGTTCACTGGGGAATCGATCAAGACGCCATTACCGAATTTGATTGGTGGGATCAAACAACGGTCGATGGCGTGGCAATAACCTTCACCCCTACCCGGCATTTTTCGGGAAGGGGCCTGACCGATCGGGCAAAATCACTCTGGGGCGGATGGGTTTTCAAAACGGCCCTTGAAACGATCTGGTTTAGCGGCGATAGCGGGTATGGAAAACATTTTAAGGAAATCGGGGCAAAACTGGGTCCGTTCGACTTTGCCTTTATGGAAAGTGGTCAATACAATGAACATTGGCATCAAATCCATATGTATCCCGAAGAAAGTGTACAGGCCGCCATTGATGGCAAGGCCAAAAAAATAATGCCCGTACATTGGGCCGGATTCTCTTTGGCGCAGCACTCCTGGATCGATCCGGTAACCCGGTTTGTTGCCGAGAGTCAAAAAATGAAAATATCTTATGGGGTGCCGAAATTGGGACAGTTGATCTCAGTAGATGCCCCCTATCCCCATAGCCCTTGGTGGGCAGACGAATAGAATCGATTACATTGCATTTCCCTACCTCCTAAGATTTTATTTGGCACCTTGGGAGATTATAAATTTGAATTCATTAATGCTTATTACGTTACGATATGAAAACAGTATTACACAAGGCCCAAACCCGTGGTCATGCCGAACATGGCTGGTTGAACAGCTATCATTCCTTTAGTTTTGCCAATTATTACAATCCCGAAAGAATGCATTTTGGGGTCTTGCGTGTTTTGAACGATGACGAGGTGGCCCCGGGAATGGGTTTTGGCACCCATCCCCATAGGAATATGGAGATTATTTCTATTCCGTTGGAAGGCGATTTGGAACACAAGGATAGTATGGGCAACACCACGGTCATACGACAAGGTGACATTCAGGCCATGAGTGCAGGTACGGGTGTAGAACACAGCGAAAAGAATAAGAACAGGGATAGAAAGGTAAAGTTCCTGCAGATCTGGATTCTTCCCAACAAGGTAAATGTTGCACCGAAATATGACCAAATCACCCTAGAGACCCCTTTACCACACAATACATTTTATCAGATAGTTTCCCCGAATCCAGAAGATGATGGCGTCCGGATCCATCAAAATGCCTGGTTGCATCTCGGGGAATTCGACGGGCCCCAAGCAATCGATTATCCCCTTAAAGACAAGACCCATGGGGTGTATATCTTTGTTTTGGAAGGCCATTGCGGCGTCGACGGACAAACGCTTCAAAAAAGGGATGGCCTGGGAGTCTGGGAAACCGATGCCCTACATTTTAAAATTGACACGGGCCATGTCAAAATACTACTGATCGAAGTGCCTATGGCCAATTGAAATCTTACCAATTCAATACGCAGAAATGATGCCCCTATATGATTATTGTCATAAATAGAAAGAGGTGCGATTCGTAGTTTTACGAACGCGATAAAACGAAGTACCTATGGAGAAAATTTCAACGATTCTTGTTCCCTTTGATTTTTCAGATACCGCAAAGGCCGCCTTGGAATATGCGGTAACCTTTGTTGGCGATAACAAGAACATGGATATTCATTTAGCCTATGTGACCCGAAAACCTGATTTGAGCGAATTGAAGAAAGCATTCGCCGTTGAACAGGAAAAGTATAAAAAGCGATTGAAGCGGCCTTTAAAATGGATAACTTCTTGGGGCTCCTTGCAAGAGTCACTTATAAAGATAGAGGAGAACCGAAATATAGACCTCGTTATCATGGGAACCTCAGGTGCTTTTGCACATAAAGACCCTAGTTTTAGCAATACTTCCAAATTTGTACTCGAAAGTCAAGTCCCTGTGCTGGTAATCCCCAAAAATCGAAAAGAATTCCAGATCAAGAATATTGCCTTGGTGCTTGGAAAAGAAGAAATCGATGATAAAAAAGTCCTCGAAAACCTTTTAAAAATAGCCAATAAATTCAATGCGAAGGTGCATGTCCTGACCATAGAGAATACCTCGGATATGTATGGCTATTCCCAAGCCGATCAAAAGAATGAAAACCTCTTGGAATACTATTTGGAAAGTTTTTATTCGGATCATACATTTTTGGAGAACCCGGATGTAGTGAAAGGTATCTTGGCCCATGCCATTGAAAAGGAAATGGATATGATTGCCATTTTGCCTCGAAATCATGCCAAACGCGGGAATCCCTCGGAAGGCCGGCTTACCGAACTATTGACCTTACAATCGCCCATCCCTATTTTGGCCTTGGTCTGATCGGATATTATATCTCAGGAAGCCCCCGTCAATCCCAGGTGTTCTGCGAAATAATCGCAGAAATCTTTCATGGTAGCCGTCATTTTTTCATCTTGTGTGGCTTTCATAAAGGTATCCGACAGGGAGACCAAGGTTTGATGGAAAAAAATCTTCATATCGTCCACGGGCATGTCCTTGGTCCATAAGTCGATTTTTAAGGATTCCTTTTTATCCCCATCCCAAACCGATAGCAACATAGCCTTGGCCTCCTCATGATCAATGCCGCCATCTTGGGCAGACCACGTCAATTTTTCAGGTACACGGTTTTCATCAAGACCCACGGTCAATATTATTTCAGCTGTATGCAATTTTGCCATTTACTTTTTGGGTTTGTAGTTCGCCTTCTTAAATATTTCCTCTGCCGGTAAATTCAGCAGTTGTTGTAGGGTGATGGAATTCCTTTCCATAAAAGACCGTACGATTTGCCAACCCACATACCGTCCTAGCCGTCCGGGGGATTCGTTGTCGAGTTCCAGGCCAAACTTGGAAAAAGGGGCCGGATCCAAAAATCGCGGACCTAATTTGCGATCGGTACTATACAAATATTCCTGCTCGATAAAATTACGCCAAATAGGTTCCTCGTTCGCTTGGGCCCAAGCAAGTTCATCTTCTGAATATCCTATTTTTTGTGCATCGGTAGCCGAAGGCATTATTTTGTCCTTCAAATAGAGTTCTTTGCCATAATAGATCATTTGCGACAGGAAAGACCGATCGTTTGGCCTTGGAACCAATTTTTTCGCAACGGCACTGGCCACATCGCTAATGAGATACCTAGCGTCCAAACCTTTGGCGATGTATTTCGGGAATCCGCCATAGAATTTATGGTCTGGTCCCAAATAACTGTCGAGTTCAATAAAAAGCACTGTATCATTAAGCATAATCCGATTCTGGTAATCTACGTCATTTACTACCGTAATTACCCGTGGTATCCGGTAATCGGGAAAATAATATTTGATATGTTTAAAAAGCTGTTCCAACCCCAAGGTTTCGGCATCGAAATCGGCATAGGCTTTTCCAACTTCCGACAAAAGCTCTATTTGTAAGGTATCACTGAGTTTTGCTACCCAAATACTGTCAGGTGCCGGGAAGAGATAGGGATATTTTTCGCGCAGGTTCGGAATATCACTCGCCTGGGCACGTGCAAATTCCCTATCGAAGCGCGAAATATTCATATCAACGTGTATCTTCTCGATTTCTCCTGCCAGCTTATCATTGTCATTACAGGCGAAAATGAACACTGAAATCAACAATATCACAAAAATTCGCTTTACCATATCAACTAATTTCGACCAAACTTTAATATTAAGAAGCTACACATTAATTTTATCGAGTAAAGTTAACGGTTTTAACCTAATCAAAAGGCCCATGCAAACTGAAAAAGTAGTCGATTATATTGTCAATTGGTTGAAGGAATATGCCAGCAATGCCAAAATGAACGGATTTGCCATTGGGGTTTCAGGGGGCATCGATTCGGCCGTAACCTCCACCTTGTGTGCCAAAACAGGGTTGCAGCTCCTGTGCGTTGAAATGCCCATTCATCAATCGAAGAAGCAAGTGAGCAGGGCATTGAATCATATCGAGTGGCTCAAAAGAAATTTTAAAAATGTAGCCGCCACGACCTTGAACTTAACGCCTGTATTCGATACCCTTGTAGCCACTTTGCCCAAGGTTGAAAACGAAGACGACCGGTTTTTATCCTTGGCCAATACCCGTGCCCGCCTACGCATGACCACCCTATACTATTTCGCCGGTATAAACCGATATTTGGTGGCCGGTACAGGGAACAAGGTGGAAGATTTTGGTGTTGGCTTTTATACGAAATACGGCGATGGCGGGGTAGATCTGAGCCCAATTGCCGATTTATTAAAAACCGAGGTCTACGAAATTGCCCGTTTTTTAGGTATCAATGAGGAAATCTTAAAAGCTCCCCCTACCGATGGCCTTTGGGGCGATAATCGAACGGATGAAGATCAAATCGGCGCTTCCTACCCAGAACTTGAATGGGCGATGCAAATGGCGGAAAAGGGCATGAAATTAGACGATTTTACGGGTCGTAAAAAAGAAGTTTTCGCAATCTACAACCGATTAAACGCACTTAATCGACATAAGATGATTCCTATACCGGTTTGCGAAATACCAAAAATGTTAAAACAAACCACTTGACTAAGAATCAAGTAGATAAAACGAATAAAATATCAATATCACAGAATTTTAAGAAAAATATTTCATTTTTGTCTTCGAAATCAGATAATTAAAACCTACATTGCATGTCAGTATTTTTAGACCTGCTTCCTAGATTTTAGTTATCTAGAAAAAAAAATAAATAATGACCAAAGTTTTAATTGCAGACAATCACCCTATTGTACGTATGGGTATACGAAATGTTTTGGAATCTGCCTCCGGTTTTGAAGTCCTTGGCGATGTTTCTACCACTTCCGAACTTTTTGAAAAACTAGCAAAACTCGCTCCCGATGTCGTAATGCTTGAAATGGACATTCCTGAAATAAATGGCATTGCCACCTTGCGGAAAATAAAAAAGGAATATCCGAATATCAGGGTTTTGATTTACAGTGGCCAATCAGAGGACGTTTATGCTCTAAGTACGATAAGGGCCGGTGCGTTTGGGTATCTTTCAAAAGCATCGGATATCGATTACATTATTTCGGCCTTACGAAAAGTTGCCGAGGGCAATATGTTCATAACCAATGAACTTGCCCAGCGTCTCGCCTTCGATGAAGGAACACAAAAACCGAGAAGGTTCTTTAGAAAACTTTCAACACGGGAAGTCGAAGTACTTAAATTGTTGGCCAGTGGCAAACGAAATAAGGATGTTGCGTCGGGACTGAATCTTAACGAGAAAACCGTTAGCACGTACAAAGCGCGTTTGATGAAAAAATTAAACGTTGACAATATGGTCGATTTGCTGCAACAGGCCAAAGCCTTGGAGCTTTACTAATCGAAACGATTTTAATATAAATTTAAAAGACCCCCGAAAATTCGGGGGTCTTTTAAATTTAGTAAAATTGCTTTATCACCAAATCGTTCTTTTTGGCAAGTGTCTTTTTCAAATCATTGTAATTCCTTATGTCTTCCATTTGCTCCTGTTTCGCTAAACCATTTTCATTATTATTTTGGATAGTGTTGGCGATATCATTTATAATATCATTGATTAGCTTCAAGCGAATCGAGACAATAGTTTGAGAAACCCTTTGGACAATATCAGTTTCTTTTGCCTTTACATAAATATCCCTTCGTTCCCAATCATCAAGAACATATTTATTCTCACTCATGTCAAGATCCACTATCAAACCAGATATTTCTTGAGGAACGGTATTCATCCATTCTTTGAATTCAAAATTATCATCATTTATGAGCCTCTCGATTAATAACCTATAGATATATTTAAAATTCTCATCTAAAAATTCAATTTCATCTTCCTGTAAATCGAGATAAATCTTCTCTGCTACTTTCCTTTCCAATTCATCTTTTATCAAAATCATCTCTCCATTTTCGTCTATCTCTTGATAAAACTCGATGAATTTTTCAATTTTCATGCCGAATTGCAATAAAATTTTAAGGATTTCCTGTTCATGAAAATATTGAATATTTACTTTTTCAACGGTTGCATCGTTCTTTACTACCTCGAAGGCTTTTTGTTCTTCTTGAATTTTTTTTGAAGCGTCTGAAATTTCCTTTTTTCCGATTTGCGCCAGCGTACTGAAGAGTACCCCTTCAGAGACGTTCATAATATGTGCACATTCCTGAATGTAGATTTCCCTTTTGATGGCATCCGGGATTTTGGCAATGCTATTCACAATATCCCGCACGGTTTCGGCCCGTTTTATGGGATCATTCGCCGCTTCCTTGGCCAGAAGGTTCGCTTTGAATTGAATAAAATCTTTTGCGTTTTCCTGCAAAAAAATAAGCACCTCCCCATAGTCATTGTTCTTGGCAAAACTATCGGGATCTTGGCCCTCGGGAAAAGTACAGACCTTGACATTCATGCCCTGTTCCAGGATAAGGTCGATACCGCGCAATGAAGCGCGCAGTCCGGCCGCATCCCCATCGAATAAAACGGTAATGTTTTTGGTAAGTCGATTGATCAACCGTATTTGTTCGGGCGTCAAGGCGGTACCACTGGAAGCCACGACGTTGTGGATGCCCCTTTGATAAAATTGGATGACATCGGTATAGCCCTCGACCAAAAAGCAATTGTCTTCTTTAGCAATGGCCTGTTTAGCAAAATTAATACCATAGAGCACTTTGCTTTTGTGGTATATTTCACTTTCAGGTGAATTCATATATTTCGCGGCCTTCTTATCATTTGTCAGTATACGGCCCCCAAAGCCCAAGACCCTGCCGCTCATTGAATGAATTGGAAACATGACCCTAGCTTTAAACCGATCAAAAGAGCGAAATTCGCCTGGATTGGCTGCATCTTCCTTGACAATAGTAAGCCCCGTTTTTTCTAAATATTCAAGTTGATAGCCTTGGTCAAGTGCCGATTTGGTGAAGCTGTCCCATTGATCCAGACAATATCCCAGACCAAACTTTTTAATAGTCTCCTCGGTAAAACCCCGCTCCTTGAAATAGCTAAGTCCGATCGCCTTCCCCAGTTCGGTTTCCCACAACATTTCGGAAAAATGTCGTTGGGCAAACTCTGAGACCAAGTACATGCTTTCACGTTCGTTCGATGCCACTTTATCCTCATCGGAACGCTCGGTTTCCTCGATTTCTATATTATACTTTTTGGCCAAATATCGGATGGCTTCTGGATAAGTAAAATGCTCGTGTTCCATTAGGAACGCCACTACATTGCCCCCTTTTCCACTGCTAAAATCCTTCCAAATCTGCTTTACCGGAGATACCATAAAACTCGGCGTTCGCTCGTCTGTAAACGGGCTAAGCCCCTTAAAATTCGAACCTGACTTCTTCAATTGCACAAAATCGCCAATGACTTCCTCCAGACGGGCAGTTTCATAAACTTGATCAATGGTAGATTTTGAAATCATCGCGAACTCTTGTAGGAGGTTAAAAGTAACAATTTTTGTATCGCATAAAAAACTTGCGACTTAATACCACTCTAATTTTTAGATTCCATCTAAAATAGAGTAATTTGACATTAAAACCGGTTATAAAATGATTCTCTTTTTTGGAACGCGGCCAGGAAAAACCGAAATCAAGACCCTCGAAAAGATTCGATGTCCCTATTGCCAGCAAGTCGGTACCCTGACGGTTTCGAAGACCAGCAATTGGTTTCACTTCTTTTGGATAAAGATTTTTAAAATTTCAACGCGTACCGTAGCCGAATGTTCACACTGCAAGCGGGTCTATTTTGAAGATGAATTTAGCCCGGAAATGTTGAACTCGATTCATTGACGGGGAATGAAGCCATTGCCACCCCAGGTATTGCTTCAACAGCAAACAGAAAGTTCGGCACAACATTATTGTTTGGTCTGTATCGAAATGGTAGAAAATAATAAAGACGCTGAGACACTACTTCTTTCGCTCGACCACATAATTGACCATTAGCTGCAGGGAACTTTTATATTCGGAGGGTGGATAGGCATTCAATAAAGCGAGGGCCTCCTCTTTAAAGGTCAGCATTCTTGTAACGGCGTAATCGAGTCCGCCGTTTTCTTTCACAAAGGCAATAACTTCCTTTACTCTTTTCTTATCGGTATTGTGATTTTTTATTGAATTTATAAGCCAATTTTTATCAGCCTTGCTACAATGATTCAGGACATGGATCAGTGGAAGCGTCATCTTTTGTTCCTTTATGTCGATTCCGGTGGGTTTCCCGATTTCCTGTTCCCCGTAGTCAAAAAGATCATCTTTTATTTGAAATGCCATCCCACAGAGCTCCCCGAATTTTCGAAATTTCTCGACGTCGGGCGAATCGGGTTTTACTGAACAGGCCCCCAAACTACAGCATGCGGCGATTAGGGTAGCCGTTTTTTGGCGTATGATTTCGTAATAGATGTCCTCGGTAATATCAAGTCGTCGTGCTTTTTCAATTTGAAGGAGTTCACCCTCACTAATTTCACGCATCGCCACAGAAATGATCCTTAACAAATCAAAATCCCCATTATCAACAGACAACAGCATCCCGCGCGCCAAAAGAAAATCGCCTACCAACACAGCAATCTTATTTTTCCAAAGTGCGTTTATTGAAAAGAAGCCCCTGCGCTTGTTACTATCATCAACGACGTCATCATGCACCAAACTCGCGGTATGGATCAGTTCGATTACCGAGGCGCCCCGATAGGTGCGCTCGTTCACTTCACCATCGTTCAGCAACTTAGCGGTCAAGAAGACAAACATAGGACGCATTTGCTTGCCTTTGCGATTCACGATGTAGTAGGTGATTCGATTCAGCAAAGCCACCTTTGAAGTCATTGATTCGAGGAACTTACTCTCGAATAGCTCCATTTCCTTATTGATGGGTTCCTTTATTTGTGATACGACTTTCACCTAATTCTGTTTTTTTGTGCCTGTTCGGGCCGCGATAAAAATAGGGAAAATAAGCAAGGGGTACGAAATAACGCTATGAAATAAAGTGGATGAAGCAGGTGCTTCGAAATGCGAAATTCAAGACAGGAAATATGAAGTAAGACGCAAGAGTTTGGAGGTTCGAAGTTGCAAATTAGAGTCCAATGAACAGTACGCAGTATGACTTAACTAGCAACCAATAACTAGTAACTTAATATTGGAATTTGGCCCCTCCCGATAGCTATCGGGAGCTATCGGGGTGGAATTTGGTATTTGGTGCTTTTCATAAAAATCCTTAGGTCATGCAAAAGACATCATTAGGATTTATTCGCCAGTTGGCCACAGGCCGCGTCGATATCCTTCCCCCGGGAACGGCGCACCGTGACTACAATTCCGTTTTTCTCCAAGGTATTCACATACATCGCTATGGCTTGCTTCGAGGCTTGCTTGAAAGATCCATCATCTATGGGGTTGTATTCGATAATATTTACCTTTGAAGGTGCAAATCCGCAAAAATCCACTAGGGCGTCTACATCCTTTTGGGTATCATTGATTCCTTCCCAAACCACATACTCATAGGTAATCCTACTTTGGGTCTTTTGATACCAATACACAAGTGCTTCGCGCAGGTCGGTCAATGAAAAGGTCGCGTTAAATGGCATAATGCGCGTGCGTATTTCATCAATGGCCGAATGCAAAGAAACGGCGAGTTTGAACTTTACCGCATCATCGGCCATTTTTTTAATCATTTTCGGAACCCCCGAAGTTGAGACGGTAATTCGTTTTGGGGACATCCCGAGTCCTTCCGGGGACGTAATTTTGTCTATGGCCTTCAATACATTGTTATAGTTCATCAAAGGTTCTCCCATCCCCATAAAAACAATGTTGCTCAAAGGTCTGTCAAAGTATAGACGGCTCTCATTGTCTATGGCCACCACTTGGTCATAGATTTCGTCGGGGTTTAAATTGCGCATCCGCTTCAATCGCGCCGTAGCACAGAATTTGCAATCCAAGCTACAACCCACCTGACTTGAAACACATGCCGTGGTGCGCGTTTTAGTAGGAATAAGCACTGATTCGACGATCAGATCATCGTACAACCTTACGGCATTCTTAATGGTGCCATCACTACTGCGCTGCATTTGATCAACTTGTATGTTGTTGATCACAAAATTTTCATGCAACATCGCACGGGTTTCCTTGGTAAGATTGGTCATACCCTCAAACGAATGGGCCGACTTCTGCCAAAGCCATTCGTATACCTGGTTGCCTCTAAAGGATTGATCGCCCTGGGCGACGAAAAATTCGCGCAGTTGTTCTTTTGTTAGTGCCCGTATGTCCTTTTTTTTAATATCCACGATTAGAAAGATAAAAAATCCTGCCAGAACCAACCTACGTTTGGAAATTTGACAGGATCATAATTATTAGGTGCCAGGGGCTATAGAATCAACATCGCATCCCCATAGGAATAGAATTTATAACCTTCGATGATCGCCTCTTTATAAGAGCGCTTCATAAGATCATGACCCATAAATGCCGATACCATCATTAACAAGGTAGATTTCGGTAAGTGAAAATTGGTTACCATGGCATTCGCGATGCTAAAATCATGTGGTGGAAACACAAACTTGTTCGTCCATCCATCAAAAGTGTTCAACTTTTGATCCGAAGATACCGCACTTTCCAAGGCACGCATGGCCGTGGTGCCAACCGCGCAAATTCTGCGTTTATTCTTTTTGGCAGTATTGACAATTTCAGTGGCCTTTTCATCGATAATCAGTTCTTCGCTATCCATTTTGTGTTTGGAAAGATCTTCGACCTCTACCGGATTAAACGTCCCCAAACCGACATGCAAGGTAACCTCGGCAAAATTAATGCCCTTGATTTCCAAACGCTTCAGCAAATGTTTCGAAAAGTGCAATCCCGCAGTAGGTGCCGCCACGGCACCTTCATGCTTGGCATAAATGGTCTGGTAGCGTTCCTCATCCTCAGGTTCGACCGATCTTTTAATGTACTTTGGCAAGGGTGTCTCGCCAAGTTCCCTTAATTTTCTACGGAAATCGGTGTACGATCCATCGTAAAGAAAGCGTAAGGTTCTCCCACGGGAAGTAGTATTGTCAATTACTTCCGCCACCAGATCATCATCGTTCCCAAAATAGAGTTTATTTCCAATTCGAATCTTTCTGGCGGGATCCACCAATACATCCCAAAGGCGTTGCTCTTCATTCAGTTCGCGCAGCAAAAACACTTCAATTCTTGCACCGGTTTTTTCCTTGTTTCCGTATAAACGTGCAGGAAAGACCTTGGTATTGTTAAGCACCATAACATCTCCCTCATCAAAATAGTCGATAAGATCTTTGAACAACTTGTGCTCGATTTTACCCGTATCCCTATGGACAACCATGAGTTTTGACTCATCCCTATTTTCTGCGGGATATTCTGCCAATAATCCATTCGGTAGCTCAAAACTAAAGTGCGATAATTTCATGTATGTATACTATTTATTTTTATTGGATAAACCTGTGTGTAAGTCCTTCCTTAGAAAGTTTGGAAGTTGGGCCGACATCTTGTTATCATTCGTCGTTTTGTGCATCGATACCAAAATGTATTTTAGAATGTCTCTTCCCAATTATATCAAGCATTTTGCGGATGCAAATATACGACGCCCCGATAGCGGATGTCAAGTAAAAGGATCATTATATCGCAATTATAATTTTTTGACCTTTAATCCCAATTTTTCAAGGTCTTCCCAAAAATCAGGATACGACTTTGAAACCACTTCATAATTGTTAATGAATAAGGAAGTTTTCATTGCCAATGGGCCAAACGCCATGGCCATTCGATGGTCATTATAGGTGTCGATCGTACGATTTTTTAGAATCGAATCCGAGGGTGCCAAGGTGAGTGCCCTGTCGGTTACGGAAATGCGGGCCCCGAATTTGGAAAGTTCGGTTTTCATCGCTTCCAAACGATCCGTTTCCTTTATTTTCAAGGTGTGCAAACCACTCAAATGGCAGGCAATCCCCAAGCCGAAACAAGTTACCGCAATAGTTTGGGCAATATCGGGGGCATCTGAAAGATCCAAGTTAAAGTTTTCAGGTTTTGAATTGGCTATCTTCTGTAATTTAATTTCATTACCATTAAAATTAGTCTGCACCCCTAATTGCCCATAAATCTCCGATAAAACCCTATCGCCTTGAAGGCTATTCTTTTTATAGGCAGAAAGTATAATTTCAGAACCCACGTCAGACAACGCGACCATGCTATAAAAATAAGAAGCCGAACTCCAGTCAGATTCTACGACCACGACGATGGGATCAATTGATTTTTTTGGAGCAACTGTAATAATATTCCCGTCAAAAGAGGTAGTTATACCAATTTGATTCAATAGTCCCAAGGTCATTTTTATATAGGGTACCGAGGTAATGGTTCCTATCAATTCAAGCTCTAAACCTTTTGTCATCTTTGGCGCAATCAATAGAAGTGAGGAAATGTATTGGCTACTGATATTCGCAGGAAGACTGACCCTGTTTTTTGGTAAATTTTTTCCCCGTATCCGAATTGGGGGAAAACCTTCATTTTGAAGATATTCAATTTCAGCCCCTAATATTCGCAAGGCCTCTACAAGTACCTTGATAGGTCTTTCGGTCATTCTTTGGGAGCCCGTGAGCGTTACTTCCAAACCTTTCTGGGAAGCGAAATACCCCGTTAGAAATCGCATGGCCGTGCCCGCATGATGAATATCGACAATTCCTTTATCTATGGTCAACCCTTTTTGCATGACTTTCGAATCGTCTGAATTCGATAGGTTTTCAATTGCAATATTCGGATACAAGGCCTTCAATAACAACAATCGATTTGACTCACTCTTTGAGCCTGTAATCGCTATCTGCGAATTCAAGAGTTTGGATTCGGGACCGGAAAGATGTATTTTCAATACAATTGATTTTAGACTCTAGAAATGAGGCCCAAATATAGTATTATTTCAGCTTTTTATTATTTTGATGCCGATTGTGGTCGCGTTTTGATTTCAGGTCTAATTTTTTATCAAAAGCTTTTTGAAGGTCTATACCCGTTTGATTGGCCAGACAGAGCACAACAAAAAGCACGTCGGCGAGTTCCTCGCCCAGATCTTTCCCCTTGTCGGATTCCTTTTCACTTTGTTCCCCATATCTTCGGGCAATAATGCGCGCAACTTCCCCGACTTCCTCGGTCAATTGCGCCATATTGGTCAGTTCATTAAAATAACGGACCCCATGTTGCCGTATCCAATTGTCTACCTCTTGCTGTGCATTTTTTACATCCATTATTCCCTGTTCTTTGAATCAATTAATATCGTGACAGGACCATCATTTACCAAGGCGACTTGCATGTTGGCCCCAAAAATACCGGTCCGCACTTTTTTCTTTAGTTCCGCTTCCAATTGAAAAATGAATTTTTCATAGAGTGGAATCGCAATTTCAGGCTTGGCCGCTTTGATATACGAAGGTCGGTTTCCTTTTTTGGTGGCGGCATGCAGTGTAAACTGGCTTACTATGAGTACATCACCATCAATATCCAATAAAGAGTGGTTCATAATGCCGTCGGCATCATCAAATATTCGCAGGTTCACGACTTTTCTGCACAGCCATTCAATATCTGCCACTTGGTCTAACTCTTCGATGCCTAGCAACAATAAGATTCCCTTGTCTATTTTCGAAATTACCGCATCTTCAACGACGACACTTGCCCTTGAAACCCTTTGTATTAAGGCCCTCATAGTCTTATTTTTAGCGCTTTCCCAGTCTGGGATCGCCGATTTTTACTACTTCGCAACATGCAGATCCATCCGATAATTACCTTCCTCACCACCGACCATTTGTACATAGCTTTTATAGCGGCTCCATGCTACTTTTTCATTTTCCAAAGCCGCTTTCACGGCACATTGGGGTTCATCTAAATGAAGACAGTTATTGAACTTGCAATGGCCTTTCAACTTAAAGAATTCGGGGAAATAATCCCCAATTTCTTCCTTTGCCATATCAACGATACCGAAACCCTTGATTCCAGGGGTATCGATAATCCTAGCATCAAAGCTAAGATCGAACATTTCGGCAAAAGTGGTCGTATGCTGACCTTGTTGGTGCTGTTCTGATATTTCAGCCGTTTTTATATCAAAACTAGGCTCCAACGCATTGATCAAAGTCGACTTACCCGCGCCAGAATGGCCTGCGAACATACTCGTCTTCCCTTGCATCAATTGCTTTACTTGATTTACATTTTTTCCGGTTTTTGCCGAAATACCAATGCAGGTGTAGCCAATATTTCGATACAGATCGGCCAAATATTTTACCTCGCCAAGTTCTTCTTCGGTATACGTGTCGATCTTATTGAACAATAAAATGGCCGGGATGTCGTAGGCCACTGCAGTGACCAAAAATCGGTCTATAAAAATGGTATAGGTGGTGGGATTGTTCAAGGTAATCAGTAAAAATACCTGATCCAAATTGGCAGCAATTATGTGCGTCTGTTTTGAAAGGTTGACCGATTTTCGAATAATGTAGTTCTTACGCTCTTTAATTTCCGATATGGTGCCTACCGTATCATCGCCCAGCTGTTCTATGGCAAACTTGACCACATCCCCAACCGCGATCGGATTGGTACTTTTAATGCCCTGTGTTCGAAACTTGCCCTTGATCCTACATTCATAAAAGACGTCCTCATCAGTTTTCACAATGTACCAACTACCTGTAGATTTATACACCGTTCCTGTCATTTGTTCCTTGCGTTCTGTCGTATCAAGATACCGCAAAATAACGATTTTTCTTTTTAGGATTTGGCTATCTTTAAATCAGTATCAACGAATAATACGATTATACCATGAGAAATTTTATGATTATAGGTTGCTTCATCTGTTTCTCGGTAATCGAAGCACCTGCCTAACAATTTAAGTTAATTACCAGTGTTGAATCAATCGTGCCAAGTGGATTAGGGCGTTCGCGGATTATCGACGGCAATGAGGATAAAAACTACCAGGAATTTTCTTCGGTACAGACCGAAGAGGATACGAGCCGAAACAAAGCGGATCGAAGTGAAATTCGTGTAAAAAATTTTGAAGAGACAAAGTTGCTCAATTTTTACAATGTTGCCGGGATCAGATTTCAAAACATTGCGGCCAATGATGCCCTGATATCCTCAAAATTAACGGCCATGGTCGCTGATGGTTGGGAATTGGTCTTCGTAACGAGTGCCGTAGAGTCTGATGCAGGCCAAAATGACGGCCAGGGCATTTTTATTACTCGGTATATTTTCAAGAAACCATAAGTGCCTCCCAGCCACACATGGCAGATAGGTATCGGGGAATATAGTATTGCAAGGCAGCCAAGCCACTATGGCAAGTAACGAACAACGGTTACAGGCCGCTATTGCCCGATCGCCCACGTCGCTTTGCATGCCATTGGCTAGTAGGGTTCTTTGAATTCCTAGGAATTGACGATCTTCTCCTGATGGTTGATAGATTCTTGGTGAATGGCTTTGAACATGCGAAGCACAAATTCCTCGCTAAGACCTTTGGTCTCGCCTTCCAAGATCATCGCTCCTAAAATTTCATTCCATCTGTTAGACTGCAAGACGGCGACGTTCTTTTGTTTTTTCAAGGCCCCTATGCCATCGGAAATCTTCATACGTTTTCCCAAGGTATCAATTAATTGGTGGTCCAAGATATCTATTTGGGCCCGGAGTTTACTCAAATTTTTATTATACTCCATTTCTGGGTCCGATTCTTTCCGAATACGCAAATCTTTCATAATCTGTACCAATCTTTTGGGTGTCACCTGCTGTGCCGCATCACTCCATGCGTTATCCGGATCATAATGGGTCTCAATCATCAAGCCGTCAAAATTCAGGTCCAACGCGGTCTGTGATACGTCAAAAATCATATCGCGTTTGCCAGTGATATGCGATGGATCATTGATAATCGGTAGATCGGGAAACTTGGTCTGTAAATCAATGGCGAGTTGCCATTCTGGAATATTTCGATATTTCGACTTCTCATAAGTGGAAAATCCCCGATGAATAACTCCTAAATTTTTAATATTGGCGGTATGCAATCTCTCGACGGCACCCAACCATAACGAAAGATCTGGGTTCACTGGATTTTTGATCAGCACGATTTTATCTGTACCTTCCAAGGCGTCGGCTATTTCCTGCACTATAAACGGACTCACCGTGGAACGTGCTCCGATCCACAACAGATCTACATCATGTTCCAATGCCAATTCTACATGGGCCCGATTGGCTACCTCGGTGGCGGTTTTTAAACCCGTCTCCTTTTTGACTTTTAGTAACCACTTTAAACCTATGGCACCTACTCCCTCGAACATGCCGGGCCGCGTTCGAGGTTTCCATATACCGGCCCGATAGTAATTCACATCGGTATCTTTCAATTCATAGGCGATTTTCATCACTTGTTCTTCGGTTTCAGCACTACAGGGTCCCGCAATTACCAGTGGATGATCTAACTTCATAGCATCCAACCATGCCCTCATTTCCTTCGTATTTTCCATATTATTGTTTATTAAGTGGTATTCCTTTTAATATTTCCTTTATCTTATTTGTATTGTTCATTTCGGTAAAAATGCCCTTATAATCCTCTTTTAGGAGCAATTGTTTGAAAGCTTCTAAATTTTGTATGTATTCCTCCAATGTTTCGAGCACATTGTCCTTATTCTGTTCGAAAATGGGCGTCCACATGGCAGGTGAACTTTTTGCCAATCGCACGGTACTTTCAAAACCACTTCCGGCCATGTCGAAAATATCGCGTTCGTTTTTTTCCTTATCAATTACCGTCTTTCCCAGCATGAAGGAACTGATATGCGACAAATGCGATACATAGGCAATGTGCTTGTCATGAGCCTCTGGATTCATATAGCGAATGCGCATCCCGAATTGTTGAAAGATCTTCAGTGCCTTTTCCTGTAGTTTAAAGGCCATTTTTTCAACTTCACAGATTATAATCGTCTTTCCTTGGAATAAATCCTCGATAGCTGCCGAAGGTCCAGAAAATTCAGTCCCTGCAATAGGATGGCAAGCCAAAAAATTGCGCCTTTTGGGATGATCTTTCAGCATTTTGCAAACCAGGCTTTTCGTGGATCCCGCATCGAAAACCAAACAGTCATCATGAACGGCATCCAATATTTTGGGCAATTCCCTTACTAAAACATCCACCGGGATCGTCACAGCCACCATGTCGGCCAATTGCAGTTCGGCATAACTTGATTTTTTATCTATCAAATTTAAAGACAAGGCTTCCTCCAAATGTTGCGGGTTTTCATCCACCCCATAAATCATCGCATCGGGGTAATGCCTTTTCACATCCTTGGCAAAAGAACCTCCGATCAATCCGATACCGATAATAAATATGTTCATTTTTCTAGCCGTTTGTCTTTTTTTGTTTTCCTATTAATTTTCTTTACTGATTTCCTAAAATCGCTTAATCGCCTCCTTAATTTTCTCTTGGGTTACACAAAGTGAAAACCGGATATAGCCTTCCCCATTGCTGCCGAATATGGTCCCCGGGGCAATAAAGATATTCTTGTTATATAACACGTCATCGACAAACTGTTCAGCTGAATCGATACCTTTGGGTAGTTGAGCCCAAACAAACATACCGACCGAACTCCTATCATAACTACAACCCAGTTTATCGGCCAATTGAAACATGAGTTCCCTTCTCGTCATATAGATGCGATCTAACGCTTCAAACCAGGACTTGCCGCTTTGCAGTGCCGCAACGGCTCCTTTTTGTATACCATAAAACATTCCGGAATCCATATTGCTTTTTACTTTTAATATGGCATTGATATGATCCGGGCTACCCAGTACCATTCCCACGCGCCAGCCTGCCATGTTAAAGGTTTTGCTCAGGGAATTCAATTCAAGGGCGAACTCTTTGGCCCCTTCGATCTCTAAAATACTCATGGGATTTTTTCCAAGGACAAAGCTATACGGATTGTCGTTTACCAATAGAATGTTATTCTTTTTAGCGAAGTCGACCAATTTTTGCAACTGATTCCTAGTTGCAGTCGCCCCGGTCGGCATATGTGGATAACTCACCCACATTAATCTTACTTTGGAAAGGTCTTCCTTTTGAAGTGCTTCTAGGTCTGGGAACCATGAATCTTCGGGGATGAGCATATATTGGCGAGGTACGCCACCTACCAATTTGGTGACCGAAGTGTACGTCGGATAGCCTGGATTGGGAATCAATACTTCGTCCCCTGGATTCAAAAAGGCCATACTAATATGCATTATACCTTCCTTTGAGCCCATAAGAGGCAATATTTCATTTACAGGGTTCACGCGTACCCCGAATTTCGATGAATAAAAATCCGCAATGGCCTCGCGCAATTCCGGTAACCCTTGATAACTTTGATATTGGTGGGCACCCTCGTCGTTCATAGCCGCCATCATGGCAGCCATTACTTCTTCCGAAGGGGCCAAATCAGGACTTCCCACCCCCATATTGATAATAGGCCGGCCTTGTGCCGCAAGTTCTCGGACTTCACGTAGTTTTTTCGAAAAGTAATATTCCTCTACCGTATGTAAGCGATTAGCCGTGCGTATCATGATCTTGCATTTCTGTATTCCCCCAATACCGTGAAATCTTCCGACATGATATCCAAAAGCGATTTCGCCTTGACAAAATTATGGTATTTCTCGAAGGTCACATCTACAAAAAAGGCATACTTCCATGGCGTCTCAATAACCGGCAACGATTGAATTTTGGTCAGATTCAATAGGCAGTCGCTCATGACATTTAATATGGCCGCCAAACTCCCTCTTTTGTGATCGGTCACAAAACGAACCGAGGCTTTATTGATTTCCTCTTTTGGCATTTCCTTGTTCTTGGTCTTTATGATGATAAATCGGGTGGAATTATTCTTAATGGTTTGTATCTCAGGAGCGATGATTTGAAGTCCGTACAATTCCGAAGCTACCTTTGGCGCTATGGCCCCGACTCCCATTAGTTGTTTTTCCTGGATTTGTTTTGCCGTTTCGGCCGTATCGGAATCTTCCACCAATTTGATATGGGAATACTCCCTAAAAAATTCCTTGCACTGCAACAAGGCCATGGGGTGCGATCGCACCTCTTCAATATCGGCAATTCCTTGGCCCTCCAAAACCATCAAATTGTGATGGATGTTTAGATAATGTTCCCCAATAACATGAAGCTTATTATGATATACCAAGGCATAATTGGGAATAATAGAACCCGCAATCGAATTTTCAATGGCCATGACCCCTTTATCCGCTGAGCCATCCAACAAACGATCTACCAAGTCGTCGAACGACATGCATTCTACCAAATCAATGGTATCGCCAAAATATTCCCTAGCCACTTGATAGTGGTTAGATCCCTTTATCCCCTGTATGGCTATTTTTAATCTCATAGGCCTTTATCCGACCACCTTTATTGCGAAGGGGAACCGGAAGATTAAAATTGCTAACAAAAAAAGTCCCGTTTTCTACGGGACTTCTACTTGTATCTATTTTTTCAATATGCTACAACAGTCCCTTACCCCTCTTAAAAAAGAAGTAAAAATAAAAACCGTTCCAGAAATATTGGGTTGTCATTATCATGTAAAACTTCGTCAAATGTATGAATTTAAATTAAAATGGATGAAAAGCAACTACATTTTTTTGATTTATTAAGGAACCAACCAAAAGATCGCGAATAATATCTGGTTTCCAGCGATTTATTAGCAATTCTGAAAATAGGTGCTTTATAATTAGTTTACCTCCTAGCCAACCGCAGGTAGCATTCGCCTTAGTCCCCATTTTTTGGCCGATAGTATCTGATAAAATAATTCGGCTATAGCCCATCTTCTAGGGTGGCTTTGGATAGAGTTCATGGGTTTATTGTTTATTTTTGGTCAAATTTTAGTTGTATGTCCATCTTGGTCAAAAATATCTCCAAATCTTTTGGCTCCCAAAAAGTCCTCAATGCGATTTCCTTCGACATTAAAAAGGGTGAAATCGTAGGTTTTCTTGGCCCGAATGGCGCCGGAAAGTCGACGATGATGAAAATATTGAATACCTACCACAGCGCCGATGAAGGAGAGGCCTATGTGAACGGGCATGATGTGAAAAGCGATAAAAAAAATGTGCAGAAGAGCATAGGATATTTGCCCGAGCACAATCCACTGTACCTGGATATGTACGTAAAAGAGTATTTGAACTTCAATGCCGAGGTTTATAAAACCGACAAAACTAGGATTGCGGCGGTGATCGAACAGACCGGTCTCACCCCGGAAGCCCACAAAAAAATAGGACAACTTTCTAAAGGGTATCGACAACGGGTCGGACTCGCCGCGGCCTTATTGCATGATCCCAATGTACTTATACTCGACGAGCCGACGACGGGTCTTGATCCGAACCAATTGCTCGAAATACGAAAACTGATCAAGGAAATCGGCAGTGAAAAAACCATTTTACTTTCTACGCACATCATGAAGGAAGTTGAGGCAGTCTGTGATCGGGTGCTCATTATCAACAAAGGCGTTTTGGTGGCCGACAAAAAGCTTACCGACCTCCACAAGAACGAAGAACAGATTATTGAGGTAGAATTCGATTACCGGGTCGAGGATGCCTTTTTAGAAAAACTTCCCCACGTGACACAGGTGAAAAACTTGGGTGGATTTCTATATGAAATAAAATTTGACACCACAAAGGACATGCGGTCCGCTGTATTCGACTTTGCACATGACAATAAACTCAGGACCCTACGATTGAGTCGGAAAAATAAGAATCTAGAGAATTTGTTTACCGAGTTGACCAAGTAAGCCTTGGTTAAAATAATATAAGAGTGCAAAGCGACCGAAATCAAATTGAGCGCGGTCGACGTACATTGGTTAGCCCAAACATGCAACAGCGCTCAAAAAATGATTTAAAATTGTAACGCTAGACCCAGGCCGTTTGAATTGCTTGTGGGCAACAATCGTAAGGTGGTCTTTTTGCCCAAGCCATCATTGTATTCCAAAATGGCCTTTTTCTTGTTGTTATTGGCAGATAAGTAAAATATGCTGCCAATAATAGCGGTTCCTGCAAAAGTCGCTATGGGTGCGGCTGTATCCTTATTGCCGTTTTCATTGGCCAGATACCATATGGCGGAACCAAGATTTGCCGTTCCTGCAATGAGGCCTCCTAACATTTGCTTTTTAGATTTCTGCCAATGTATTTCAGCCATGGTGTTCTCTTTCATCAGCATATCAAATTGTTTGCAGCTGATTTTTTCCTTATCCTGATAAAATTCATCGCCCCACATTCCTGGAAAGACGGTAATTTCCTGGGCCCTCATATTTAGGGCATAGCCACTGACCAAAATAACGAATACTAGTAGTCTTAAAGTTTTCATATTAATTTTTTGTTCAAAAATAATACATTTTCGTTAAACACTTTTAATTATTAACCTCGATCTAACATTTGGGAAACCGGCGTAGTAATTTATCGCTTCATTGCGTGCTATAGAATTTAGGTTCAAAACATTTCCGGATCGAAGGAGATACTGTTTCTTCAGCCTATAATAGTGTTGATCTAGAAAATGGGAAGACTGTTTAGAAGCCATGTTATAACCTTTTGATACGTACCTTCCTGAATTTAATGGTTCCTATCTCTGCAGCCTGCAGGCCTATGTAGCCTTGCGTGAGGTCCTCGTTTTTTATATCAGCGGTCAATATACCGTTGACCCAGGCCTGTATGTGGTTCTTTTCGCTTTTGATTTTATAGGTATTCCATTTGTTTAAGGTCTGAACCTGTGCCATGGGGACGGCCCTTGAAACAATCGCCCCGGTGCGGTTCTTTTGGTCGGGATGGTTGTCCCAGATATTGATTTCATAGCAATCAGTATAGCTGAGTTCATCGTTTTTACAGCGTATAAAGATGCCCGAATTCACGGTTTCATCAGGATAAAATTCCAATTTGAGGACAAAATCCCCAAAGCGCTCTTTCGTCATAATAAAACCCGCCCCTCCCTGTGCTGTTCCCACAATCTCGTCGCCGGCAAATTTCCATTGGGCCTGGCCTTTTTCAAACCAGCTGGTGCCATTGGCCCTAAACAAAGTTTCGGTGCTGCCACAAGAGATGAAAAGCGCTACTAGACTTCCTGTTAAGACGTAAATTATAATTGATTTCATATTTCGTATCGTTCAATTGAACTAAAAGTAAGCAACACCGATAGATTTAAACATATTCGTTTGTAAAAATTTACAGATTGCCCTATGTAGCACTGTTGGCGGCCACCACTAGAAGATCAATGGCTTCATCTAATGTTCCCTGGACTTTTGGATCCATACAATTAATCAAAATAGCGAACACCATTTGTTCGTTGGGATATACGAAAAAGTTCGAATAGCCCCCGATGCCATTGCCCACATGGCCATAAAAATTTCGGCCTAGCCTGTCTTGGCTTACCTGCCAACCGAGTCCGTAGTAAGTTGGTTTACTATCAACTATCTGTGATGTCAGAAATTGGGAGCGTAGTTCTTGATCTACTGTCCTGCCGTCCAAATACGCCTGGCCCAGCTTCGCAATATCTTCGGAGGTGGAAAGGTAGCCTCCACCTGCCAATTTGTAGTAATTGTTCACTGGTTTGGCCGTTCGAAATCCCAGTTTATTTATTGCATAAAAAGTAGCGATGTTTTTGTTTTCATCTTTTTTGTTGTCGCTTTTACTGCGCCAAGAGACCCCGGTCGATACCGCGGTCGCCCCCTGATTGGAGTCATAGCTATTCACGACCGATTCAGGAAAGGTGTCCTCCATCCCCAAAGGAAGTAGTACTTTTTCATACACGTATTGCTCAAACGGAATGCCACTTACTTCCTGCATGGCGAGCGATATCAATACCCAATCAAAACTATTGTATAAAAAGTCGGTCCCTGGTTCGAAAAGCAGCTTGTCTTCTTGAAAGATTTTCAGACCTTCCTTTAAAGTATAGGGCTTGTTGAGACCGTATTCCAAACCTTGATAGCCACGTATGCCTGCCGTATGGCCAGCCAATTGGCGAATGGTGAAGTCCCACTTTTTTTTGGGAAAATAGGGCACATAGTCATAAAAAGAAGCATCCAGTTCAATTTTACCCTCCGCAACCATATGGGCCAACGCCGTGGCTGCAATCGGTTTTGAAACACTGGCGATGCGAAATAGGGCCCTTTGCGGATCAACAAAACTTTTTCTATCCAGATCGGCATACCCATACCCTTTTTGAAGAAATTTTTTGCCTTTATGCAAAACCGTCATTGAAATTCCAGGGACTTTCTTGTCATGCACCAATGCCGAAAGCAATGCTTCCGCCCGTACCAAACCTTTTAATTTGTTACTGTCGCCAAGCACTCTTTGCAATGCCGAAAGGTTCCGGATATATTTTAGGAGTGGATTCATGGGGTCGTCTTAGTGCGTGGTGCAAACCGGTAGGGGTTCCAACGCCGCAATCTCTTCAATTTTTATTGCGTAATTATCCCTTCCCAAAGGTAAGGTTCACTTGGTCACCTTTATTATCTAATGTAAAGCTATTTTTTAGTAGTTGTTTACGAAGACGTCATGCCGAACCCTTTCCCCCAAATATACTTCAGAGTTCCCATGCTATGTCACTCCATAAAAATAAGTCTGCCCTTATAAATTTCCTCGACCTCGACGATGGCTGGGCGATAAAAGCTTACAACATTCCCAGTACCACGTATGACTCCCTTGATCAACTGTTGTGGATCGATCAACATATCATTTGAGCCCCGATGGTTCAGTTGTACTTTTTGGGCCGATAAATGTTGTGCGTCGATCCGGGCATCCCCCGAGGCAATTACCAGACTTAAATTTACGGTAGTTCCTCTCAATCTAAAATATGCAATGCCATTGACCACTACCGACAAGTTCTGAGTGTCCAATTCAAAATCAAATTCACCATCGGTGGTGGCAGCTTCTGGTTCGATATAACTTTCCGATAAAAAGGTCAAGTTCGGAAAGGATAATACACCATCACTTTGAATCGGAAATCCCGTACTACTTCGAATCTCAGTAATATTGGGCGAAGTGATATAGATTTTTGTGAGGCCATAATCACGAAATAAATTGCAGCCGTTCGCATTGCGCAATACCAATCGATCTCCTTCGACTTTGGCCGAAACTTCATTTAGAAGAAATTCCCCGGTTTCTATTTCGACTTTTTGGGTATCCCCTTGCTTTAGGATCAAGCTTACTTTTTCAAAAACGGTAATTTTTGTGAAGTCGGGTACCAAAATTTCCTTTCGTACGATTTCACCCGTATTTTGCAAACAATCTGGTGCGGTATCCGAGTTGCAACTGCTTAGCATGAGAAGAATAAGAGCCAGCCCTGCGCCTCTTGCAATTCGTTTGCTAGCGCAAAAAAAACAAAACCAAGAGAATGATGCCTTTTCGAGGAAATTCTTTGTTCTATTGCCGAAAATAGATTTCGAAGCTCCACGCCCTTCTTTTAAAGGCAGCATCCCGGAGCTTTTGAAGGCTATGTTGCAGAAAAGTGACCTCATGTGAACCTGTCTTGTATTGTTAACTATTTTGTTTTCAAGTCGCATTTTTCGAGTTGAAATTCGAAAAATAGAAACCTGAAAGTCCCAACTATTGGAAAAAAAATTACCTATTTGAAGGCTTGCGCCTATAATCGGAACGGGATATGTACCTACAACCTCACCCCCACTCCGAACTCGACCGCTTCGGCCTTCGCCCCATGTGATTTCAAGGTAATGGCCCCAAACACTTTTTTTCCAAACGATCGCTTCATGCCGACCCGATTGTATACCTGCCCCTCAAAATCAAACGGATAGTAAATATAATATCCCAATTGCGCGATAATGCTCATTTTATTAATAAACAATTCATGTCCCAAAAATAGTCCGACCCTTTTAAAATCAGTCTCTGCCGAGACATTATATTCGGGAAAGGCAATCGATTGGTACCGGATCAGCTCTTTTAAGAAATTAGAAAAAAAGACATCGGTTCCGATTTGCAGGGCGCTTTTACGCGTCAAACGTTTATCGGCATAGGCCGAAAAGATATAAAAAGGATATTGCCCAGATCCGATGATATCACTTTCGTTTACCCCGGTCCGGAAAACAAGATTATAATGAATCGGTTCGCTCACTTTTTCCCGATTTGGCGTATGCAGGTATTCGATGGTTTTGCCACCGTCTAAATCATACGTCAATCCCGCATTAAGCGCAAAGGTATTGGTTGAGGTATTGGGTGCTTTTACATTGGCATTTGAATAATGGATGACCGAAATCCCGGCCTTAAATCCCAATCCTTTAACGACATTTTCCTTGTGAAAGTTCAACATCAAATAGGTTGAACTTAAAAAGCTTGACCCATAGGCATTGTTGCGAAAATTGTCATTCTTATCATACGGATTTGTATTGAAGGCGATTCCCTGTCCGAATCTAAATTGTAGGTATCGCTTTAAAAAATAGAAATTATAATGCGCATATAGACCAAAATTCCTGCCCAGGGTCGTGTTGTTCATATCTTGATAAACAAAGGAAAAACCCACATCAGGATAGTTGTATAATTCTTCCCATTCCTTGTATCCGTAGGTTTTACGGTTATAGCCCACGATAAGCCCTCCGGCATGATGGCTGATCAAATGTGATATATCCGGGTTGTGGAGGAGTATGGATCCATAGAATTCATTGGCATCCATGACGTATCGCTTCCCATTCTGCTGTGGGGTCTTCGGTATTTCTTGTTCCTGGGAAAAACCTAAAACGCTACCTAATATCGCAATAAAAAATAGCCTTTGTTTCATGGGAGGTAAAGATAAGTACGAAATACGAAGTACAAAATTGTAGGTGCTATTTTAAAAATCCCACCCCGATAGCTCCCGATAGCTATCGGGAGGGGCCAAAAGGCAAAACCATACAAGGTATACCGTTGAAGGTGTTAAGCCATTTTCACTGAACTTTGAACCATGAACCTAAAATACCTGTTCGGCAATGGCTCGAATATTGTCGGATTTTCCCATGGAGTAATAATGCAGCACCGGTACCCCGGCTGCTTTGAGCTCATTCGACTGATGTATGGCCCATTCGATACCAACTTGCCTTGCAGCTTTGTTGTCCTTACATGCATCAATGGCTTCAATGAGTTCCTG
>JALHST010000223.1 GCA_022865355.1 Maribacter sp.
AAACCTATTACCCAAAGGAGGACAGCGAAACCCAAAAAGGGGTATTCAACGGTATTGATAATGAGAATCGATTGGTTAATGGGATAGTTTCGATAAGCTTAAGCCCTTTGCGGACTCAACCAATTTAAAAAGTACGCAAAGTTAAGCATTTGATCATCTTGATTATTTTATATGATTACACTATTGGTTGGGAAGTAATTGGTGCATCCCTATTCCTTTATATTAGTAGTTTCATTAAACGAACATTATATTGGGACATAAGGATCTCATTCAAAAATGGCTGAATTGGTAATGATTTACGAAAAATAGATATATAGTCATTGTAATATCTCGATTTTACCCTTGTTCGCATTCTCCCTGCACAAAATTATTAATTAAAGTTTGGTCTTTTTTGGGTCAATTAGGTGAGTAAAAGTCCCTTTAACAGATAAGTCACCAATTCGGTGCGCACAAAAAGGCAAGCCTCTGGAAACCCCTGAATATACTCGATTCATGGGGTAGGTTCTAGACCCTCCGACTCTACCTCCGCCCTCCGAAACTCTAGATTTATCTGGAGCATAGGAGGGCTTTTTATGTTTAATGGTTTTAAAGCGGTTCAATAGTCTTATTAGGTAGAAAACTAAAAATTAACCTTTCTTTTCTGCTTCCCGAATAAACCTCTTATACTTTTTATAGTCTATGATTTCAAGCCTTACTTTAGAATAGCAATTAGCGTAAATAAATGAGCTTACAAAACGTTCCCTACGAAAATTCTCCTTAATAGACCGTAATCAGTTTGTCATAAGGCGTGATCCATTTTTCCCGGCAAAATAGACGTTATAGGTTGTTGAATCAACTAATTTTATAGCCTGATAGTAGACCCCTAAAGTACGCCATCAACATATTTTCCAACTTTTTCTCATGAAGATATTCACTTTTCTATGTTTCGTCTGGATGGCTTCCCCCCTATTTTCCCAACAAACCGGAACGGTACGCGGCGTGTTAAATGATACAGATCAACTTCCTCTTGAATTTGTTTCGGTGTATTTGACCCGTCCCGAAGATGCCACCCACATGATTGCAGGAGCCACGACCGATGAATTTGGCGCTTTTACTATAAAGAACATTCCATTGGGCACCTATGAGCTCAAGGCCCAATTCTTGGGCTTTCAAACCCTTTCAAAAATTATAACCATTAGTGTTTCCAACCAACAGCAAGATATGGGTTCCTTGGTCCTGGAAACCGATACTACCCTACTCCAAGGGGTGCAGGTAACAGCCCAAAGAAAACTAGTTCAAAAGACTCCCCAAGGGTTGATCATCAATGCGGAGGCCACCTTAAGTCAACAAGGAGGCTCTGCGATAGATCTATTGCGAAATACCCCTACCATTTTTGTTGATGCGGAAGGCGGCATTACCCTGCGTGGCAAATCACCCCTTATTTTGTTGAACGGTCGTAACTCGAGTCTTACCAATTTAGAGAACATTCCGGCTAGCAGTATCGCCAGCATAGAGATCATCACAAGTCCCGGAGCCCAATACGATGCAAGCGCAGAAAATGGTATCCTAAATATCATCCTTAAAAAAGGAGAAGAAAATGGCACCAATGGCGCCTTTGCGATCGGGTATGGCTATGGGTCCAAATGGCGGGCCAACAGTTCGGCGCAATTAAATCACAATACCGGTAGCTTTAACGTTGCCGCCTCCTATGACAATCGTTTTGCGAATCGCACCCGAAAAGTGGATGGAGATCGCGTTAATTTTTTGATTCCAGACCGCTATTATCTTACCCAACGGCGTGCCGATGACCGCCAGGAACGCAATCACAACCTCAAACTAAACTTGGACCAGGAATTCAAAAAAGGCCAATTGGGTTTTGAATGGCTTGCCGCCTTCACCGATGAGGACAACTATGAAGCCTTGGTGAGCAATTTTGACAAACAAGATGGAAGCTTTACCTCCGCCAATCGTCGTTTTTCCCAAGAATTGCGACGGGCCAGCGTCAACGAATTGGCCCTGAATTACGAACATAAATTTACGGATCCTGAGCAAAAGCTAAGCTTGGGATTGTCTTCGTCGTTTTATCGATCGAAAGAAAATACGAACATAGACACCCAAGATCGGGCGGCCGATGCTTCCGATTTGGGCGACCCGTATCTGCAGCGGACGAATTTTGATGAAAATGGGAACATTACCAATTTTAAGGCCGATTATTCCCAGAAATTAGGAAGCGGAACCTTTGAAGGGGGTTATAAATTGATATTGCGATCCACCGATGATGATTTTCGTCAACAAAACCAAATAAACGGGGTCTTTGAATCGGTACCAGCACAAACGGGCGTATTACATTTCAAGGAACAGATCCATGCCTTCTATGCACAGCAAAAAGGCCCCATCGGAGTCAATGAAAAAGCGATGTTGGAATATGAAGCCGGACTCCGGTTGGAACAAACCAATAACGAAGGGAAATTGGTGCCCCAGGGCGATACCTTTCAAGCGAATTATTTGAGTCTCTTCCCCTCCATCGGCCTTACCCATCGATTTTCCGAATCGTCTTTTTTGAGGCTGGGCTATAACCGACGTATCAATCGGCCAAGTTTGGGCCAATTGAATCCGTTTACCGATATCACCGACTCTTTGTCGCAACATAGTGGCAACCCCAATCTGAAACCCGAATTGGTCAATGCCCTCGAATTAAACTTTAGTAAGGATTTTCAACATACCGGAATCAGTGCAAAAGTTTTCTACCGTTCCGGGAAGAATCCCATTATGTCCTATACCGAATTACGATCCGATGGGGTGTTGCTTTCAAGACCTGAAAATGTGGGCAGTCAAAATATATACGGACTGGAAAGCATCTTTACGTTTAGTACAGGCACAATTTGGAAAGGAAACCTCAGTTACAGCATTTTCCAACAAAACATCGATGCCGGAAACATTGGGGTAGTTGCTTTAAATACACAGGTCAGCGGCAATTTAAAATTGATCAATGACCTTACTTTTTGGAAAGGCGGTCAAATGCAGATCATCGGGGTATACAATTCCCCGGTCGCCACGGTGCAAGGTACCCGAGTGGCACTCTACTATGCCGACATGGCTTTTCAACAAAAAATATGGAAAGAGCGTGGGAGACTAGGGATCATCTTTACGGATATTTTTGATTCCCAGCGTGGCGGTTATAACCTAAAAACCCCGGAGTTCCAATTTGACCGAAGGTTCAAGATCGATACCAGGGCCTTTCTGGTCACGCTGGGATATACCTTTGGCACCAAATTCAAGGAAGAATTAATGGAGAACCAATTTGAGAATTAAGTTAAAGAACAGGGAAGGTCGGAATATTGGGTGCGCTAGCGGGATCATCCAACCTGCCTAAATAAAAAACCCCGTCACTGAAGTGACAGGGCAACTTTTGGCTAATTCAAGTTATATTACCATTTTCCTATGCGTATCCGCAGGCTCGACCGTATCAAGTGAGATTCGCCATCGGTATCCATAAACTCTTTCCATGCTTTGGCATTTGCTGCCTTTTGTGCATCCGAACGCATGGCGTCGGCACCTCCCAAGGCACTTTTAAAGTCTTTAAACCCATTGATTACCCAACGGTTTTCTCCGTCCGGGGATACCCCGGCGGTTACATTGCCCATGAGCACTAGTACACCTTGCAACGAAGCTGCGGTAGCATATTTGGTATAGGCCTTGTCCCAGGTTGCACCATCATCTGCGTGCACAATCCATAACTTTTGAATCGGAAGGTCCTCGTTAAGATCACCCCAATGTGCAAGAATCGTACCCGTATATGCTCCGGAGCCCTCTTTGATATGCTGGTTCAACTGTACCAAAAACAATTTCCAGGCGGCACCGCCATCCTTCGCGTACATGTTGCCCAAAGCCTCTAATGACCCGGAAAAACCGATAACATGGGTAAAGTTGCTTGCCGCATCGTGAAAGTGGTTTTCAAATAAAGTCACCGTTACGCCTTCCGTTTTGTTGGCCGTAAAGTAATCATCGCACAATTTGTAAAACATGTCTACATTCTGTGGTTCGACCACAACACTGTAATTGCTCCAATACGACTCCTGTGCGCTGACGCTCAAAGTCATTAAAATGAGTAAACTAAAAATTGCTTTTTTCATTGGTTATATTATTAAAGGTTAATGATACTTTTAAAAGTATGGTATAAAGGGTTTATGAATCGTTAAACCGGGACGAAACCCTTATAATATTGTCCGAATAGTTGTAAAAAATGTCCGAATGATATCTTTCCTGGTTACTCTTATAGTCGGAGTCCGTTTTCGTAGCATCCAAAGTGATCGATGGTTAGGACTTTAGACCTTGTTTTGCCAAGCCATATAATGGTATAAATCATCCGCACATCCCACTGGAACGGAGATCGATTTGCAACCTCACCCGTCGCGAATTAGGTCTTTGACATTACCGTGATGTCTTTCCTGTAAAAATTAGATCGTCCCCTTTGGAACGCTAGCATCTATTGCCCCCTTTAAATTTTTTTTTAGGCTTTTTGGATAGGAACACACCATTTGATTCCTATTTTTGAAGTGGATCATTTGATGCTATGTCAGGGCGGTTATCCTAATTACGCTAAAAATGTATGTTAATTGGATTTCATGAGAATACATCGTCGAACAGGAAAATATTTTATATCTTTTATAGCGGCAAGAAAACTTCTTTCCCATTCAATTTTTTAATATTATAATTCAGACTTTTCTAGCGCATACACATATAACCGGTAGAAAGTCCCAAACTCATAACAAGTTACTATGAAAGCACTTTTTTACACCCGGGAATTTCCCCCTTATGTTTATGGGGGAGCAGGCGTACATGTGGAGTATCTCTCCGCTGAACTCGCCAAACTCATGGAAGTAGAAGTGCGCTGTTTTGGGGATCAAGATGAAAAGACCGATCATCTCACTGTGAAAGGCTATCCCTACGACAATCCGGTATTCAAGAATACCAATGGCCAATTAAAGGCGGTATTGCAAACCCTGAGTACCTGTGTTCATATGAACGCCGAACCTATCGACGCCGATATCGTACATTGTCACACCTGGTATTCGAACTTTGCCGGAATCATCGCCAAACTGTGTTATGGGATCCCCTTGGTGGTAACGACGCACTCCTTGGAGCCTTTGCGCCCTTGGAAGCGCGAACAGTTGGGAAGAGGCTATGATGCTTCTTTATGGATTGAAAAAACAGCCATTGAAATGGCCGATGCCGTAATCGCGGTATCGAAGGAAACCCGGGAGGACATCCTAAACTATTTCAATGTCGACCCCAAAAAAATAAAGGTCATCTACAATGGCATCGACCTGAAGGAATATCAAACCACCCAAGATACCTCGGCCCTTAAAAAATATAAGATCGATACGACGAAGCCCTATGTCCTTTTTGTAGGAAGGATTACCAAGCAAAAGGGCATCATACATTTGGTAAATGCCATAAAATATATCGACCCTAATACCCAGATCGTTCTTTGTGCCGGAGCCCCGGATACTCCTGAAATCGCCAAAGAAATGGAGGAAAGCGTTCATAAGGTCCAAAAAGACAGGGATAACGTCATTTGGATCGCCGAAATGCTCGATAAAAAATCGGTCATCCAATTGTATTCCCATGCCGATGTATTTTGTTGCCCCTCGATCTATGAACCATTTGGAATCATAAATATCGAGGCCATGGCCTGCCGTACGGCCGTCGTAGCCAGTGCGGTTGGCGGTATAAAGGAAGTCGTGGTAGACGGGGAAACTGGTATCTTGGTCAAATTAGAACAACAACAAACAGCGCCCTTTGAACCAAAATTTCCGGATGCCTTCGCCCGAGATCTGGCAAAGGGAATCAACAAACTTGTCAACAATGCCGAATTGCGCGAAAAAATGGCCGAAAACGGCCGAAAAAGGGTCGAAGAAACTTTTGATTGGTCGGCCATTGCGAAACAAATCGAAGTATTATATAAATCATTAAAGAAA
>JALHST010000224.1 GCA_022865355.1 Maribacter sp.
CAATTAAATTTTATGGCGGATCAAGGCTTTACCGCCTTCGAGGATAATGGTATGATGGGGCGGGACATCGCCATTCAGACTAAAATCGGTGAAACACTGGCCCGTCGCAATATGACGATGGGGGTTTTTGTTATTGATAAAGGTGGTAACATGGCGAATACACTCGCTGCCGGAAAGCCCGAATATGTAGATATATTTTTAGAGGGTTGCAGAAAAGCGATCGATGTCGCCAAACGTGTCAATGCCAAATGGATGACCGTTGTTCCCGGAGGCTTTGAAAGAAACCTTCCTATTGGGATTCAGAATGCCAACGTGATTGAAGCATTGCGCAGAGGTGCTGAGATTTTGGAACCGCATGGGTTGGTAATGGTCCTTGAACCCCTCTCCGACTCCCCAGATCTTCATTTAAGAACCTCCGAACAGACCTATTTAATTTGCAAAAGCGTAAATAGTCCTTCCTGTAAAATATTGTATGACATCTACCATATGCAGAAAAATGAAGGACATCTGATCCATAACATGGATCTGACATGGAATGAAATTGCCTACATACAAATTGGGGACAACCCAGGCCGAAAAGAACCAACCACTGGCGAGATCAACTATAAAAATGTTTTCAAGTTCATTTATGAAAAGGGTTACCAAGGTGTCCTGGGTATGGAGCACGGGAATTCGAAACCAGGAAAAGATGGTGAACTTGCGGTCATCGAAGCGTACAAAAAGGAAGATTCTTTTTTATAGTTTTAAATGCACCCACCTACTATATTCGGCTATACGTTAGAAGTGCCCCTAAGAAATCTTCCCGCGGCGAAAGCAAAGAAATATGGGTGTCAACTCGCTTAAATGTCTTGGGATTCATATAAATGACGCTTTCTTACCGGCAAGCAGTCAACAGAATTCGGACGAAGATTACGAAACTGTTGAAAAAATCGATGCAAGTAATGCATTTTAACGAATAATTCGAGATTTTCGATATACCGCACTACATGAAGATAAGATATTGCCTACAAAAGCCGTTCTTTGATTTATGCGCCCCTATCTCTACTTGCTTTTCGTCTATAGCCTGCTTTTGTTGATTTCAAAAACATGGTACTTTTTATACCAGAGAAAAAAAACCAAAGTACACAAAGCTACCTTATCATTTACGCATTCTTCGATTGAGGAGCATCGGTCTTTTCGAAATATTGTCTATTCACCTTGGCGTATCATAGAAAATTATTTACCTATTCTTCGAAGATTTTAAATTTTCTATACAATACAGACCTCCGATTTTAACGTAGAAATTACATTTTATCATTTAGTTAGGATTATTATTTAGATAATGTAAAATTAACGTAATCTTTTTTTGTCTTTAAATCGTATTTAAAATATACATTCTCTTTTTGCACATGGACAATTATATTGTTATTCTTCTTATTTATGTCGCGGGTTTGCTCTTTTCCGGTGCGTTAAGACCATACTTTCGCAAGTAGTCGAATTTTTGTCCTTTTTGAGCCATTTTTTCACGGATTACACTGACTATTGCCATCCTCCTAGGGCACATTAATTTTACCTCATCCCGGCTATCTGTACGATCGTTCAATATAATCGATCATATCGATGTATTGCAGACCCCTTTGATTCCTGGAAAAAACAAACCCTGGCTATTGACCAGGGTTCGTAGATAATAAACACAATTTAAACTTAAGACCCGCACATGAGACAATCATCATCTGTCTCACTTTCCTTGGCCCTTTCGATCATGGCCTTCATTTCGGCAGGCGTCATGGGTTGAACATCGGTTTCCTGAATCTCAGTAGTGGGTCTTACTTCCATGGTGTTCGCCAATACCGGATCCGGTAAGGCCGCAGCGGCCATTTCTGCCTCCGCAGCGACGCTCACGGGCACTTCCTTTTTCTTGGTATTATCAAGGGTAAACTTAATGGCATCTACGGCCGCTTTGGTACGTAAATAATACATTCCGGTTTTAAGACCGCTCTTCCATGCATAAAAGTGCATTGAAGTCAACTTGGCATAGTTTGCGTTTTCCATGAACAGGTTCAATGATTGGCTCTGATCAATAAAATAACCGCGCTGTCTACTCATATCGATAATATCTTTCATGCTAAGTTCCCAGACCGTTTTATAGAGCTCCCTGATATCATGGGGAATGGTTTCAATATGTTGAATAGAGCCGTTGGCACGCATCAATTCCTGCTTCATGTTTTCATTCCAGAGTCCTAGCTGTACCAAGTCTTCCAGCAAATGTTTGTTGACTACTATAAATTCGCCAGAAAGCACCCTACGTGTGTAAATGTTTGAGGTATATGGTTCAAAGCATTCATTGTTGCCCAAGATCTGTGAAGTAGAAGCAGTTGGCATGGGTGCTACCAAAAGAGAGTTTCTTACCCCGTTTTTCTTCACATCCTTACGCAATTTATCCCAATCCCATCGCCCGGAGAGTTCTTCGTCATTAATTCCCCAAAGATTGTGTTGAAATTCGCCTTTTGAAATAGGAGACCCTTTGAAGGTCGAATAAGGTCCTTCTTCCTTGGCGGCTTCCATCGAAGCCGTGACGGCTGCATAATATAAGGTTTCAAAAATCTCTTGATTCAGCTTTTTAGCCTCATCGCTAGTAAAAGGAAGTCGCAACAATATAAAGGCATCAGCCAGCCCTTGAACCCCTAGGCCAATGGGCCTATGTCTCATGTTTGAGTTTTCGGCCTCTTTGACAGGATAATAATTTCTATCGATTACACGATTCAAATTCTTGGTGACCCTTTTGGTTACCTTGAAGAGTTCTTTATGATCAAATTCGTCGTTTTTAATAAACATGGGCAAGGCGATCGAAGCCAAATTACAGACCGCTACCTCGTCTGAAGAGGTATATTCCATGATTTCGGTACATAAGTTCGAAGAACGGATGGTACCGAGGTTCTTTTGATTACTCTTGCGATTGACGGCATCTTTATACAGCATGTAGGGAGTTCCGGTCTCAATTTGCGAATCCAATATCTTCTCCCAAAGTTCCCTGGCTTTTACGGTTTTTCTACCCTTGTCCTGGGCCTCATACCCAAGATACAGCTCCTCAAATGCCTCTCCGTGATTCGTGAAGAGTCCCGGGCATTCGTTGGGACACATAAGGGTCCATTCCTCATTGGCCTCTACCCGCTTCATAAACAGGTCTGGTATCCACATGGCATAGAACAAGTCGCGGGCCCGCATCTCTTCCTTTCCATGATTTTTTTTAAGTTCCAAAAATTCATAGATATCCGCATGCCAAGGTTCGATATAAATGGCAAAACTTCCTTTTCTTTTCCCGCCTCCTTGATCCACATATCGCGCAGTATCATTGAATACTTGTAGCATGGGAACAATGCCGTTGGAAGTGCCATTGGTACCGGCGATATACGATCCCGTAGCCCGTATATTGTGAATAGAAAGGCCAATGCCCCCGGCAGATTGTGAGATTTTCGCTGTTTGTTTGAGCGTGTCGTATATGCCGTCAATACTATCATCTTTCATCGCCAAAAGAAAACAGGAAGACATTTGTGGTTTGGGAGTGCCTGAATTAAAAAGGGTAGGGGTTGCATGGGTGAAATATTTTTTTGACATCAACTCATACGTCTCAATGGCCGAATCTATATCATTTAAATGTATTCCCACGGCAACACGCATCAACATGTGCTGGGGTCGTTCAACAATATTTCCGTTTAGCTTTAACAAGTACGAGCGCTCCAATGTTTTAAAACCGAAATAATCGTAGCCAAAATCACGGTTGTAAATTATGGTAGAGTCGAGGGTTTCAGCATGCTCGGCAATTACCTTGTAAACCTCGTCGGATAACAATGGGGCCTTCTTGTTCGTTCTGGGATTAACATATTCGTAAAGATCCTTCATCGTCTCGGAAAAGGACTTTTTCGTATTCTTATGCAAATTTGAAACAGAGATACGTGCCGCCAATTTTGCATAATCGGGATGTGCGGTTGTCATGGTGGCAGCGATTTCAGCCGCCAAATTATCCAATTCAGAGGTGGTAACCCCATCGTACAAGCCTTCGATTACACGCATGGTTACCTTTAAAGGATCAACAAGTCCATTCAGTCCATAACACAATTTTCGAACCCTGGCAGTAATTTTATCGAACATTATGAGTTCTTTTCTACCATCTCTTTTAATTACATACATTTTGCTACAATTATTTTAGTGAAACCTTGGTTGGGCCAAATCCCAGAAGAGACTTGGCAATATTTATTTTAGGCAATTAACCCCGTGGAAAATAAGGGTTATGTCGATATTTTTATCTAGAATTCGGCGTCAAAACTAATTTTTTGCGCGTCTTCATCCTTTTCCTTGTTAAGTACTCCCGCTTTTTGATATTCCGACACTCTTTTCTCAAAGAAATTGGTCTTCCCTTGCAGCGAAATCATGTCCATAAAATCGAAAGGATTCGTAGAATTGTATACCCTGTCGCATTCAAGTTCGACCAGCAATCTGTCGGTTACGAATTCTAGGTATTGAGTCATCAGTTTAGAATTCATTCCTATTAAACTAGCCGGCAACGATTCGGTGATGAACTCGCGTTCGATGTCTAAGGCGTTGGTCAAAATTTCCGTAATACGAGCTTTAGGCACCTTATTGATAAGATGTTTATTATGCAGATGCACGGCAAAGTCACAATGCATGCCTTCATCCCTTGAAATCAATTCGTTCGAGAAGGTAAGCCCTGGCATCAAACCTCTTTTCTTAAGCCAGAATATTGAGCAGAAAGCTCCAGAAAAGAAAATACCCTCAACGGCGGCAAATGCGATCAGTCGTTCGGCAAAACTTGGAGATTCAATCCAGTTCAGTGCCCAATCAGCCTTTTTCCTGATGGCGGGAAAGTTCTCTAAGGCCTTAAATAGGATGCCTATTTCCTTTTCATCCTTGACATAGGTGTCGATCAATAATGAATAGGTTTCCGAGTGGATGTTCTCCATCATTATCTGAAATCCGTAGAAAAATTTTGCTTCTGCATATTGCACTTCACTCACGAAATTCTCAGCTAAGTTCTCGTTTACAATACCATCGGAAGCTGCAAAAAATGCCAAAATATGTTTGATGAAATAACGCTCGTCATCATTAAGTTTATTGTTCCAGTCATTGAGGTCTGTGTGCAGGTCAATTTCCTCTGCCGTCCAGAAACATGCCTCACATTTTTTGTACCATTCCCAAAGATCATGGTGTTTAATTGGAAAAATCACAAAACGGTCATCATTTGATTCCAGGATAGGCTCTAAGGCTGTGGACATAGTGTACTTGAATTTAAAATGTTAGTGTTTTAAGATAATCGAGCGTAATTACCTTCTCGTTGGGACTAACAAAGATGGAAAAACGAAAGGGATCTTAAAAGCCCGACAGGGCATTAAGAATACAAAGTTTTTAACATCGCATGTTGAAATGTGTGCTGGCTCGTGATGTTTATTGCCTTTTTGAAATTCTCGGATTTTGAATAAAATTTTGAATAAAAAAATAAACCAAAAAGTATTTTAAAACATACTTTTTGGTCTTTAATTGAACTTTGTTAGGATACGAGCAATCCGGATGCTCTCCTGATGCATCATAAATGCTGCATGCATCATTTGGGGATGAGAATGATAGTTCCCCATAAACATTAGGCTGATTTGCCTTACAAAATGGATAAGGGGCATAAATTGGTGAGGGACGATTCTATACAAAAGTTCATATTCAGCTCTTAAGAGCCGTCTCTATTTCCTTTGGATATTTCAAACCTAATACTACTACTCAACAAATATTCATTAGTTCTTTCCCGGTACCTGTTTATTGTGAAATGATCCTTTGCTATGACAACATGAATAAATTCATTACAGCTGTCAAAATCATAAACAATGCTATAGCCATTATGGCGAGGAAAACTAACATGGTGTTATCAATTTCCTTAGTCGTTCCCTTATTTGGTTTTGTGTTCATCTTGTATGTTCTTGACCGAAGTCAGTTAGGTTTTTATTATCAATTCTCCTTTCTTGACCGCTACTATTTTAGCCTTGATCTTCCCTATATCGAATCTTATACCGGGCAGAAGATCTTTAGAAGCCAAAAAATGTTCTCCGGGAAAAAATAATTTTTCGGTATACATTATAATCGTCGAGTTTCTCACCGGTTTTATTGCATCGTGAACTATTTCATAACTGCCATTGAATTGACCGATATAGAACTCGCTTAATGGGTATAACGTTAAAAGCTGCGACTCATTCAACTTTTCAAAATCAGAATACAGCACCAAATGTTTGACAACATCAGATTTGAGGTCCATGACAAGCACCACTTTGGTCTTTCTCGTACTAAACGCCTGCGCGTGACAAAAGCCGATTGTCAATAGCAGTGCATATAAAATATAGCGCTTTTTGGGCGGTACGGACCTATTCATCGATTTCGATAGATGATAGTACCTTTCCTCAAATAAGTGTATTTCACGTAATTGTCCCAAGATTATTCCAGATAGGGTAATTTTGAAACTGCCAGGGTAGAATCACTCATCTTTTGCCCCTCAGCCAAAATTGAAGTTTCCGTTGGTATCGGCGGAATACATGACTCTGAATTACCCGTTATCAAGCAATCGCCGATTTCCTCTTTTGTACAAGCACCTATTGAAAAAAATACGATTATACCGCTGACAATCAAAAAGAGTTTTGTTTTCATACCATATGATTTTAGGTTATTACGCTATTTAAAACCAAATGTATTTAAGGAGGCCGCTTATGGCTGCTTCATATGTAACAAAGTGTGCAAGAAATGTAACATCGTCTTAAAACTACTGAAGACTACTAGTTTGAATAAATTCGGAAGGTGTTTTTTTATACACTTCCTTAAAATATTTTATAAAGCAGGAAGGGGTATTGAAGCCCACCGAATAGGGTACTTCATTGATCGTGGTATCTGAAGTTTTTAAAATCTGCAAGGCTTACTTCAAACGTTGGGAAGGTATAAATGCCGTTGTGCTTAGGCCTGTGAAGGCCAATAATTTCTATATTTTAAATTTCCTTTACCATGCTTTAAATGTATTGGACAAATACTAGCGGCACAATACGACACTTTCCTCGAAGACACAAAATGACGTTGAAACAACTTGAGCCACTTTCAAATACTATTTTCAATCAATTGAATTGGATTCCTCTAGCGGTAACCTCTCTAATGTAGCAGTAGAATCAGTTTCCATAAGACTTTCATCAATAACTTTTCCATCCGCACAAGCATTTGGATTTTCAATACAAACACAGTATGCTGAATTATCATTCAAACAAGCATCGAGATATGCTTTCGAAGCCTCTGAACAAGAATTTATAACGAAAAAAAGCAACATGGAACAACACCTTATTAAAATTTTAGTTTTCATAATACTATGTTTTAGATTATTCGTAATTCTTATGAACAAAAATATCGAGCTGCAACGGCAAAGTGTGCTGCATATGTAACAAAGTGTGCAATAAATGTAACTTGGATTTTAACCTACTGTAAATCGGTAGTTTGAATAAATTCTGAAGGTGTTTTTTTATACACTTCCTTAAAGCATTTTATAAAGTAGGAAGGCGTATTGAAGCCAACGGCATAGGCTATTTCACTGACCGAAACATCCGAAGTTCTCAATATATGCGCTGCTTGTTTTAAACGTTGGGAACGGATGAACGCCGTTGTACTCAGGCCCGTAAATGCCAATAATTTTCGATGCAGCTGCATGCGGCTCATCCCCATTTGTTTGCATAGGAAGACCGCATTGCAACTCGGCTCCGACAAATAATCATCGAGCGTTTTTTGCAATTTGTTCAGGAATACCTCATCGGTTGGCGTGATGGCAATATCTTTTGCCGATACCACCAGTTCCTGGCTATACCGATTTCGCAGTGTATTTCGCGTATTGATAAGATTTTGGACCCGTTTCTCTAAAATTCTTGATTTAAACGGCTTTGTAATAAAATCATCGGCCCCGGACCGAAGCCCTTCTATTTCATTTTCCTCACCGATATGGGCCGTCAACAATATTATTGGAATATGACTTGTTCGCTCGTCATTTTTTAGGGTGTTGCAAAGTTCAATTCCGTTACAAATGGGCATACGTACATCTGTAATTATTAGGTCAGGAACAAACTTCAGTGCTTTTTCAATGCCCACTTTGCCATTTTGCGCTTCATATATCACATATTTATCGATCAAGACCGATTTTATAAACTCCCGCACTTCGTTGTGATCTTCGACGATTAAAAGTATGGGCAGTTCTCCATCATGATGTGGTACAGGATGGTCATCTATCCTCATTTCAATGGGATTCTCAATGCGTTGGCTCTGTAATTTTTGGTGTTCAGCAGTAGATGGTGCATTTGGAACGTTTTCAAAAGAAGCACCATCAATAGGTACATTGACTTGAAAATGAATCGTAGTATCCGACACTTTTTGCACCATAACTTCCCCATGATAGAGCGCTACCAATTCCTTCACTAGGGAAAGGCCCACCCCGGCCCCTTCGGCATATTCATCCTCTTGGTAAAACCGAATAAATAATTTATCCATATCAATGTCCGAGCTTTCTTCAATCGTATTCCTGACGGAAATCTGGGCCGTTTTGTCTTTTTCGACTACTGTAAAATCACATATGCCTCCTTCCAGACAATATTTAAAAGCATTCGAAAGCAAATTGGTCACAATTTTTTCCAAAGCATCCTCATCATACCAAGCATCTTCGATAGCTGCTATATCGACCCTAAAATCGATTTTTTTGAATTCTGCCTTGTACTCGAACGCGTTGGCGAGCATATTCAAAAAATGTCCCAAATTTCCTTGGGAAAGTTTTAGTTTCAAATTTCCTTTTTCCAATTTGGACAAATGCAGCAATTGATCCACCAAGGCTAATAATCGATATGTATTTCGTTTAATCATCGAAAAATCGGCAAAGTCTCTTTCGGAAAGTCCTCCATCGGATAATTTTGCCTCCACCGGGCCAGAAATAAGTGTCAAGGGGGTACGGAACTCATGTGAAATATCGGTATATAATTTTGACTTAAAATCATTCAGTCTCTGTAATCGATCGGCTTCTTCTTCGTTTAATTTTAAATCCATCTTCATCCTCCAGCGCCATCTGAGATAATAATACAGGCCATAAATCGAGGTCAAAAACATTATTAAATACATGATTTTAGCGAAAAAGGTCTGGTACCAAGGCGGAGTTATCGTAAAGTTGAAACGTACGGGCATATCATTCCAAACCCCATCATAATTACTTGATTTTACGAGGAAATTATAGTTCCCTGGGGCTAGATACGCATAGCGCGCCAAATTATTATTGCCAGCAAAAACCCAATCATCATCATAATTCAAAAGCTTATATTGGTAAAGATTTTTCTCAGGCAGGGAATATTGAAGACTCGAAAACGTAAATGATACCGTGTTTTGGTCATGTTTTAGGCGAATACCATCGGCCAAAGGATAAGCTTCATTTGATACCTCAAAACTTGTAATGGTAGTTTTGGGCAAGACAATGTTGTCTTTCAATTCATCGGGCTTAAACCAATAAAATCCGTCCAGCCCTCCAAAATATAAATTCCCTGCATTGTCCTTGTAATAGGCCCCGGTATTAAATTCAGTGGCAAGCCCATCGTAGTTATTGTAGTTTACGATGTTCGGGGCTTCCTTCAGGGTATTGCCAGGACTGAATTTTGTAATGCCCTTATTCGAGCTCAGCCATAGATTGCCTTGGGTATCGGGCAATATTGCATAGATGACATCATTGGCGAGGCCCTCTTTTACGGTATACTTATAGAACTGATCTTTATTTACATCCAAGGCATTTAGCCCGCCCCCATTGGTGCCGATCCATACAATATCGTTGGGTGCCGCATAAATTGATTTAACATTATTGCTCGAAATCGAATTCTTGTCGGGGCTATGCCGATACTGCTTAAATTTTTCATTTTCTAGATCAAAAGAAGCAATGCCATCCTCTTCAGAACCAATCCACATTGTGCCGTTATCGCTTTGCACAACAACTCTTATATTATTGCTGGGCAGGGCATTATCATTTCCAGGCTCGTGCAAATATTTTTTTAGTTCTCCCTTGTTCTTATCAAACTGAATCAAGCCTTGTTGCCTAGTACCTAACCAAAATCGATTCTGGCTATCCTGAAATATACTCCATATGGTTTTCGCTGACAGTGGAATCGTGGTTTTGGGTGTGAAATGAGTAAAGTTGCCAAGGGAATCATAAATACTAAGGCCTTCACCTTGGGTGCCTATCCATAAATTGTTGCCTTCATCTACAAGGAGACTCATTATCCGATCTGATGCTATTGTGTTTTTGACCCCTGGTATGGCATTAAAGGTTCGCCAACTATTTGTTTCAGGTTCATATTGTGTCAGTCCCTTACCCGAAGTACCTATCCAAATGGCATTATGTTTATCTACGGCGATAGATCTTACCACATCGATATTAATATTTTCAGGGGTCTGATAGTTGGTAAGGGAATTGAATTTTTCCAAATACTCGTCATAATAGCTCACACCGGCACCATCCGTTCCAAACCATAATGTGCCTGAATAGTCTTCATAAATGCAGAGTATATCATTGTAGTCGAGTGACGTAGGGTTGTGCTTTTCATTTGTAAAGTTCGAAATGCTTTGCTGGTCAAAATCGACAAGGTATAAGCCTCTGCCGTAGGTAGCAATCCAAAGACGTCCTTTTCTGTCGACCAGTAGATCAAGAATGTTGAGGTCTAGGGGCAAGGCATCTGTAAAGTGCAATTCGGAAATACGATGAAAGACATATTCATTATTTTCCTTGAAGAACAGTCCATTGCCAAAAGTGCCGATCCATTGTCTTCTTCCACCATCGGTTGCAATGGCACTGAAATTGGCATGTATGGTTTCGCCCTGGTCAGTTTTTGGGTTAATTGGAAAAACTGCATTTGTCCTTGTATCAAGCTCGAGAAGATTCCCATCTGTAGCGATAAATAATCTGTCATTTGCACTTTGAAATATCTTGTAGACGGCGCCTTTTATTTGAGAAGGGGTCAACATCTGTGTTGTGCTG
>JALHST010000225.1 GCA_022865355.1 Maribacter sp.
GACCTCTTTAAGCCTTTTGATCTTAACAGATTCTGGAAGATAAAAGACCGCCGCTAGGTCGGCCGCATCCAAGCTACCCCGATATTCTTTTAGGAACTCGGGATTAAAGCTGCTATAGGTATGCAACTCCAAACACGCGATTAGTTTTCGATCAGGGTACTGCTCTTTTACCGCTGTTGTGGTTGCGGCCACTTTGCTTGGGGAATGGGCATAATCTTTATAAGCAATGCGATTTTTCCCCTCGGCAATTTTTTCCAAACGCTTGGAGGCGCCCTTAAAAGTAGCTATGGCCTCAAAAAAGGCATCCTCATCGACCCCCATGTTTTGACAGATCCATTTGGCCCCTGCCAAGTTACTTAGGTTGTGCTTCCCGAAAACGGCAATGGGCATTGGCCCTTCAGGGGTTTCCAACAAGGTTTGGCCCTCGACTACGGCATATTCCGGAGTCGAATAGGGCAACTTTCTTATGGCATTTGAAGATTCTTCGACGACTTGGCGCACTATGGGATCTTCCTCATTATAGGTGATGCTGCCGCCTTTGACGATACTGTCTACAAAAATTTTGAATTGTTCCACATAATTTTCAAATGTGGGAAATACATTGATATGATCCCATGCAATACCGCTCAACAAGGCAATATTTGGTTGATACAAATGAAATTTTGGACGCAGGTCCAGAGGCGATGATAGATACTCATCCCCTTCCAGGACAATAAAATCATTTTCCTGGGTAAGGTGTACCATCCGATCAAATCCTTCCAATTGCGCTCCTACCATATAATCTACGGCCTTATTATGATATTTGAGTACATGAAGGATCATTGAGGTAATCGTCGTTTTCCCATGACTGCCTCCGATAACTACACGGGTCTTATCCTTTGATTGTTCATATAGAAATTCGGGATAGGAATACATCATAAGTCCCAATTCCTGAGCTTTCAACAATTCAGGATTGTCCGGTTTGGCATGCATTCCCAAAATAACGGCATCAAGATCCGGCCGTATTTTTTCTGGAAACCATCCGAATTCACTGGGCAAAAGTCCTTTGGATGCCAACCGACCTGCCGAGGGCTCAAAAATTACATCATCACTTCCAGTGACCGTATATCCCTTATGGTGCATAGCCAACGCCAAGTTGTGCATGGCACTTCCGCCTATAGCAATAAAATGGATTTTCATTGATATGATTTTAAGTTTCAAATATAGGGATAGATTCATGAGCTATGAAGTGCGATTTATGAATTACGAAATAGGCAATTAATTTAAATCCTCGTTGAAATCTTGAGTACCGTATTATGGTTGATTCTTTTTATCTTCGCAATTCAAAATTGTATGATGAACCTAAACCTTTCCAGTATTCCATCCAAAGAAATCATGCCCGGCTATCACGGGAAGCTTATTCATGCCCAAACCATGTCAATTGCTTTTTGGGATGTTGAGGAAGGAGCCAAGGTACCTGAACATTCCCATATGAACGAACAGATAATGCAGGTCTTGGAAGGTACCTTTGAATTCACTTTGAACGGCGAAACCAAAATTTACCATCCAGGGGACATTGTAGTGATAGCCCCGCATGCTCAACATAGCGGTAAGGCTTTGACCAAATGTAAATTAATGGATGTTTTTAGTCCGGTCAGGGAGGCGTATAAATAGTTAAAGATTTATGGTTTATGGTTAAAATCTAAAAAATGAATATTTCGCTCATAGGAAAAAAAGCCCTGGTCGGGGGGAGTAGTGGGGGCATCGGAAAGGCCATTGCACAGCAATTGGCACAAAGTGGCGCGAGTGTTACCTTGATGGCGCGCAATGAAGGTAAACTCAAGTCGATTATCTCTGCTCTTCCTATTAATGAAGGGCAAAAGCATCAATATTTGGTGACGGACTTTTCGAATTACGAAGCCTATAAAAATAGCATTTCCCATTACTTTGAAAATAATACGATTGATATTTTGGTCAATAATACCCAAGGACCCAGTGCCGGCGGGACCCTGGAAAAAAATGTGACCGATTATCAGGAAGCCTTCGACCTACTTTTCAAGACGGTCGTTTTCACTACCGATCTCGCGTTGAAAGGCATGCAAAAAAACCGTTGGGGCAGAATCATAAATGTTGCCTCGATTTCAGTGAAGGAACCCCTGTCATATTTAGCATTGTCCAATACCATACGGGCGGCCGTGGTTACTTGGGCAAAATCATTGGCCACTGATGTTGGCCCCTCTCAAATCACGGTCAATAGTGTTCTGACCGGTTATTTCGATACCGAACGCATTGAACAATTAAATGCCAAAAAAGCACAGCAATTGGGCATACCACAGGCCGAGGTTCGAGCTGACATGGAATCACGTGTTCCCCTCAAACGCATTGGCGATCCAAAAGAATACGGCTATTTGGTCGCCTTCTTAGCTTCTGACAAGGCCGCCTATATCACCGGCACGCAGATTCCTATTGATGGCGGGTTGTTGAAAAGTTTATGAGCGATCTGCCCCCTTCGGAGGTCTGGCTTTTGCCGGGCCATTTAAACGTCATATTTTTCTTTTCGGAGGGTATTTGGCCAGTACTTTGTCGACCAATTCCTTCAGCATGCGTTCGCGTTCGATAGGCAGTGCATTTTCCTTAAACGAGCTACTGCTTGAGGCTTGCCAGAATAACATATTCTTTTTGGCATCCACAAAATCAAATTGTATTTCGCGTTGCAGATTGGCCTGCCCGACCGGTATGCCGATCGATACGCCACCGCCTACGCTGCGACCGGTGCCTCCGACCCCGACGCCCACCGTATTATTAGGTTGCGTTCTAAAGGTATTACTTTTGATATTGATCCACATATCGGGCTCTTCGGAAAATAAGAGGCCCTTGGTCTGCAAGGCAATATCCATCGCACCCAGCAATCTTTTAAGATCCAATTCACTTAGTCCGGTCTCCATATCGGCATAATAATGATACGTAGTATATGCCGAGAAATCGGTCTCCTCGTCATAATCATAGTTGACGCGTATCGCATTGCAGGAAACCATCAGTAGCACTACCATTAATGCGAGCAAGTACTTCATTTCCTTAGTTTTACATAAAAATACCAAAAAAAGGAACGGCAATTGTTGAACAAAAGAGATATTCGATTAACTGTTGAGCATCGCCCAAAGACGATCTTTTAATTCTTGAAGTCCGATTTTGGCAATCGATGAAATAAATAGATAGGGCGTACCCTTAAAATCGGTATCGAGCGCTATACGCATTTCATCCATGAGTTCATCATCGAGCATATCACATTTTGAAATGGCCACCAGGCGGGCCTTATCCAATAATTCGGGATTATAGCGCCGTAGCTCGTCCAAAAGTATTTCATACTCCTTGCTGATATCCTTGCTATCGGCTGGAATCAAGAACAACAAGGTCGCATTGCGTTCAATATGCCTGAGGAAATAATGACCGAGCCCTTTCCCTTCTGCCGCCCCTTCAATAATACCAGGAATATCAGCAATAACAAAGCTTTGAAAATCCCGGTGCTGAACGATGCCCAAATTTGGTTTTAAGGTCGTAAACTCATAATCGGCGATTTTCGGTTTGGCTGAAGTTAAAACCGAAAGTAAGGTAGATTTTCCGGCATTTGGAAAACCGACCAGCCCAACGTCTGCCAATACCTTCAACTCAAGGATAACTTGTTTTTCCTGACCAGGCATACCTGGTTGCGCATAGCGTGGCGTTTGGTTCGTACTTGATCTAAAATGCCAATTGCCCTGACCTCCCATGCCACCTTCCAACAATATTTTTTCCTCGCCATCCTCGGTAATCTCGAACAGCACTTCATTGGTTTCGAAATCCTTGATTACGGTTCCCAAGGGTACATCCATATAAACATCCTCCCCATCTGCACCGGTGCTTCTATTTTTACTGCCATGTTCGGCATGTTCCGCCCTAAAATGCTTTTTGAACTTAAATCCGATGAGGGTCCAAAGATTTTTATTGCCGCGAACGATTATATGGCCACCGCGACCCCCATCTCCTCCATCAGGGCCACCCTTGGTTATGTATTTCTCCCGATGCAGGTGTGCCGATCCCTTGCCCCCATTGCCCGATTGGGCATATACCTTTACATAATCAACGAAATTTCCTTCAGTCATTTTATAGGTTTACAGTTTCAATTTGCCTGTAGGCGGTTCTTTTAACTTTTGTGCAAAAATACCCCATTCGGTATACGCCCAAGAAAGGGAAATGAATTAAATAATCGAGATGATGCGGCAATCGGTACAGCCGAAGACAACAGTGGGTCTTTTTGCAAAATTGAAGTATCCATCGCTATTCGCGGTCTCTTTCATAGCTCCTCTATTACCTTTGCCAATCGCATGGTAATCTCGTCGATCGCTCCTATCCCATTTACGCTGTGAAACTTATTCTGTGCCTCATAGTATTCTTTCAATGGGGCGGTCTTCTGGTTGTATTCCTCGAACCTATTTCGGATCTTTTCCTCATCCTGGTCATCGGTACGGCCGCTTATCTTACCGCGTTCCAAGAGACGTTGGATCAACACCTCATCCCTGGCTTCGAGGGCGATGGTCGCATTGATCTTCATGTCCTTGGACTCCAAAAGTTCGTCCAATGCCTCTGCCTGCGCAGCCGTACGCGGGAAACCGTCAAAAATAAAACCGCTGGCCTCTGGATTTTTCTCCACCTCGTCCCGAAGCATTTTGATAGTAACCTCATCAGGTACCAAATCTCCTCGGTCGATATACGATTTTGCCAATTTCCCCAATTCGGTATTTTGCGCCATATTACGACGAAACACGTCGCCCGTTGATATGTGCTTTAGATTGTAATTGTCCTTTAGAAATTCGGCTTGAGTGCCTTTGCCCGCTCCCGGCTTTCCGAACAGTACAAGATTGATCATGTGTTTTTGGTTTAATTGGTAAACTTCTCTTAGGTTCCTGCCGAGCTCCATATAATCAAGACCGTAACCCACAATAAATTCATCCGGTATCTTTAGGCCAAAATAATCGATGGCGTATTCCCCATTATATACCTCTGCCTTATAAAATAGACTGGCGATCTTGAACTCTTTGACATTGGTATTCGAAAGTAAGTGTATCAATTCCTTTAATGTGCGTCCGGTATCGATAATATCCTCTAAGATAATTACCGATCGCCCCTCGATATTTTCAGGGAGATCCAATAAGGTTTCTACAATTCCTGTGGAAGTAAGGCCTTGGTAAGACCCTAATTTTACAAATGACACCTCACAGGGATGCTGATAGTATTTTAAAAAATCGGATACGAACATGAAGGCACCGTTGAGAACCCCAACAAAAATAGGGGTTTCGTGCTTATAGTCGGCCGCAACCTGCTTTGCCACCGACTTAACCGCAGCCTGAACTTCCACTTCGCTCAGGAATCGTTTAAAATATTTGTCGTGAAGCTGAATCAAGGCGCAAAAGTTTAGTTGCTGGGATGGCAAAGATACTATTTTGATTTCTCTTTTTTAACACATAGGCCGCGATTTAAGATTTAGACGTATTTTTGCGGTACGTCCCATAAAATTGGGCATACTAATTTGTATGGAATTTTTTTCTTCTGACTTTACATTGGGAATCCTGGGGGGTGGACAGCTTGGCAAAATGCTATTGAACGAAACCCGTAAATGGGATATTGCGACCTATGTTATGGATCCGGCAGATGACGCACCTTGTAGCATTGGCTGCAATAAATTTGTAAAGGGTGATCTATTGGATTTTAATGCCGTTTATAAATTCGGAAAAAGTGTCGATGTCCTCACTATTGAGATTGAGAATGTAAATTTAGATGCACTTGAAAAGCTAGAAGATGAAGGATTAAAGGTCCTGCCCCCTACGCACACCTTACGCACCATACAGAATAAGGCGAAACAAAAGTTATTTTATATCGATAATGACATTCCTACTGCCGATTTTCACCGATTCGCCTACAAAAGTGAGATTAGGGATAGTCTTGAAAACGGGGGCCTCAGCCTTCCGTTTGTTTGGAAAATAGCACAATTTGGGTATGATGGTCAAGGTGTAAAGATCGTTCGGAAATTAGAAGATCTTGAGGGCCTACCCCCAGGAGAATGCATCGCCGAAGACTTGATACCCTTTAAAAATGAATTGGCCGTCATCGTAGCGCGCTCGGTGAGTGGGCAGGTACGAACCTATCCCGTGGTCGAAATGGAGTTTCACCCGGAAGCCAATCAGGTAGAATATGTTATTTGTCCTGCCCGCATTACGGCACATCTAGCGCAAAAAGCGCAGGAGGTTGCCCTAAAAGTTTCCGAAAAAATGAAGCATGTCGGACTCTTGGCGGTCGAAATGTTCCTTACCCAGGACGATCGGATATTGGTCAATGAGGTAGCACCAAGGCCTCATAATAGCGGGCATTACAGCATCGAGGCCAGTTATACCAACCAATTTGAACAGCACCTTCGTGCCATTTTGGATCTACCGTTGGGCAAAACTGACAGCAAAGTGGCTGGTGTGATGGTAAACTTGGTTGGCGCCGAAGGTTATACCGGTGATGTTATATATCATAATATGGATCATATTTTAGAAATGGAAGGCGTGACACCCCATATTTATGGAAAAAAACAAACCCGGCCTTTCCGAAAAATGGGACATGTCACCATCGTACATGAGGATTTGGCGAAGGCACGGGAGGAAGCACAAAAAGTGAAGGAAACAATACAGGTAATCAGTAAATCAAAATAACATGGGTAAAGTAGCAGTAGTAATGGGCAGCACCAGTGACCTGCCCGTAATGCAGGAAGCCATTGATGTTTTAAGGGAATTTGATATCATTGTTGACGTCGACATCGTCTCCGCCCATCGCACTCCGGAAAAATTATTCGACTTTGGTAAAAACGCGCATAAAAATGGCTATCAGGTTATTATCGCAGGTGCAGGGGGTGCAGCTCATCTTCCTGGCATGGTCGCCTCCTTGTCGCCTTTGCCCGTAATCGGGGTACCGATCAAAAGCAGTAACTCCATCGACGGTTGGGATTCGATCTTATCGATATTACAAATGCCCGCAGGGGTTCCAGTGGCCACCGTCGCTTTGAATGGTGCAAAAAATGCGGGTATTCTTGCCGTACAGATAATCGGCAGCTCAAATGTAGAAATATTGAATAAAATTTTATTATATAAGGAAAGTCTAAAGGACAAAGTGATCAAAGGGGCGAAGTCGGTCAACAGTAAACAGTGAGCAGTGAACAATGACCAGTAATCAGTAAACAGTGAGCAGTGAACAGTGAACAGTGAACAGCACATGTCCTCCGAAGCTTCAGCGAAGGAGGGGGCATTGAGCAGTGGGCAATGAACAATGAACAATGAACAATAAGCAATTACGAATACCCTATTAACCCAGTAACCAGTAACACAATAACCTTGAACCTTGAACCTCGAACCTTGAACCTCGAACCTTGAACCTTGAATCATAAACAAATACATGAATCCCCTTTTACAACCCTTCGATACCGCGCCTTTCTCACAAATAAAAAATGAACATTTTAAACCCGCTTTTCTAAAAGCGATCGAGGAGGCACGTGCTGAAATTGATGCGATTACGAATCGTACGGATACGCCCACTTTTGAAAACACCATTGAGGCCTTAGAATTTTCAGGAAGGCAATTGGATCGTGTTTCAAGTGTATTTTTTAATCTGAATGCTGCCGAAACGAATGAGGAAATCCAGAAAATCGCTCAGGAAATATCCCCAATGCTTTCAGAATTCAGTAATGATATTACCTTGAATGCGGCCTTGTTCAAAAGGGTCAAAACGGTATATGACCTTAAGGACACCTTGGCTTTAACCGACGAACAGGATACCTTATTGGATAAAAAGTACAAAAGCTTCAGCCGAAACGGCGCCAACTTGCCCGATGATAAAAAGAAGCGCTTACGGGAAATCGATGCCGAGCTTTCGAAACTAAAATTGACCTTTGGTGAGAACGTTCTGGCCGAGACCAACAAATATGAAATGCACCTGACCAATGAAAATGATCTTGATGGCCTGCCGGAAGGAGAAAAAGAAGCGGCCGCCCAATTGGCTAAATCAAAGGATAAGGAAGGATGGCTCATTACTTTGGATTTTCCCAGCTACATTCCTTTTATGAAATATGCGAGCAATCGAGCGCTTCGTAAAGAACTCTCCCTGGCCTATGGCAGCAAATGTTTCCACAAGGATGCTTTGGACAATCAGGAAAATGTGCTGAAAATTGCCAGACTACGCCATGAAAGGGCAAATCTATTGGGATATGATACCCATGCGCATTTTGTGCTCGAGGAACGCATGGCCGAGACCCCGGAAAAAGTACATGTTTTTCTCAACGAGTTGCTTGAAAAGGCCAAACCGGCTGCAGTTCGGGAATACAAACAGTTGGAAGATTTTGCCAAGGATTTAGACGGTATCGATCAATTGGAAAAGTGGGACGGTAGTTACTATTCCGAAAAATTAAAGCAAAAACTCTTTAATCTCGACGATGAAGTATTAAAGCCCTACTTCAAATTAGAAAATGTGATTTCCGGTGTTTTCAAAGTGGCCGAAAAATTATTCGGACTCCATTTTGAAGAGGTATTCGATATCGAAAAATACCATGACGAAGTAAAGACGTATCGGGTATTCGATGCCGATCATGCATTTGTGGCCCTCTTTTATGCCGATTTTCATCCGCGTAAGGGCAAACGCGGTGGGGCCTGGATGACTTCGTATAAACCGCAGTACCAATACAAGGGTGAAAACATACGACCTCAGATATCGAACGTCTGTAATTTTACACGATCGACTCCCAGCAAACCTTCGCTCCTTACCTTTAATGAGGTCACCACCTTGTTTCATGAATTCGGACACGGACTGCATGGCATGCTGGCGAATACGCGATATCCTAGCCTATCAGGTACTTCGGTCTATTGGGATTTCGTGGAACTTCCAAGCCAAATCATGGAAAATTGGTGCTTTGAAAAAGAAGCGCTCGAACTTTTTGCGAAACACTACCAAACCGGGGAAACAATACCCATGGCATTGGTGCAAAAGATCAAGGAGTCAGCCAATTTTCAAGAAGGAATGGCCACCTTGCGCCAAATAAGCTTCGGCCTACTCGATATGTCCTGGCACGGGGCGGACCCTTCGAACATAAAAGACGTAAAAAAACATGAAAACGAAGCCTTTGCCGGCACCCAAATCTATCCTGACACTCCTGAAACCTGTATGAGCACCTCCTTTTCCCATATTTTTCAGGGAGGATATTCCTCGGGATATTACAGTTATAAATGGGCCGAGGTCTTAGACGCGGATGCCTTTGCCTACTTTAAGGAGAAGGGTATCTTCAATACCGAGGTGGCGAGGAAATTCATGGAAAATGTCTTATCAAAGGGCGGCACCGAGAAACCTATGGTACTCTACCTGCGGTTTCGCGGTAGTGAACCAAAGATCGAGGCCCTTTTAGAACGGGCAGGCCTTATAAAAAAGGCAATTTAAGAAGGCTTTTGAATATGTATTCTTCTTTGTTTACTTAAAAAAATGGGTGATGACACTATTTGTTGATATGGATGAGGTAATGGCGGATACCTATGCTGCCCACATTGCCCAATACAATTTAGACTATGATGAGGGCCTTACGGCGGCGGAATGCCATGGGCAGGAAGTATGGCAAAGTGTACCATTTGACCGGCGGGAGAGCATCTACCGCCACACGTCGCTCGAAGGATTTTTCAGGGCCTTGCGACCCATCAAGGACAGTCAGGCGGTCTTAAAGGAGCTGGCCCAAAAATATGATGTATATATAGCGTCGGCAGCGATGGAATTTCCAGTTTCCCTGCGCGAGAAATCGGAATGGCTCGATGAACATTTTCCGTTCATCCATTGGAAAAAAAGGATCTTGTGCGGCGACAAACATATTCTGAAAGGAGATATCCTGATTGACGATCGGGGGTATAACCTCGAAAAATTCGAAGGAAGACCTTTACTTTTTACCTCCCCTCACAATATTGGCACCAATGGCTTCGAACGGGTCAACGATTGGCAGGAAGTGGCCCATAAATTGCTTTAAAAATGAAAGAGGTATTTATTTTTGTGCCTGTATCCACGTATCATATCCCCCTTCTAGGTTCACGACGTTCTTAAAACCCAGGTCATTGAGTCTTGTCTGGGCCTTGGCACTGCGTACGCCCATTTTACAATAGACATAAATGGTTTGGGCCTTGTCGATTTCGTTGAAACGATCAGCGAAATCGGCATCGTACCAATTGATGTTCACGGCGTCGTCTATATGGCCTGCGTTGTATTCTTCCGGGGTACGAACATCGACCAACAGAACATTTTTGAGTTCATTTTGTGAAACTTCCGTGATGGGTTTTGACTTAATTTGTGAGCAGCCAAGATTCACGAAAAATAAAAGGGCCAAAAAAATTACCGGTCGCATACGTATATCCATTTATTTCAAAATTACGGAATTGTAAGAACATGTTCTTGACAGTTCCCGATTAAATTAAGCCTAGGGAGATAAAAGTTAAAAATTCGGTGTTCATTCATTCCATTATTTTTGAAAAGGCCTCTTTTAGTTGCAATAAAAATAAAGTTTTAATAAAATCTAACTATTTTTGATACTTTTAAAAAACAAAATGACGGCGCACCAGCTACATCCCGAAGCCTGGGTTGATTCCTACGCAGACTATCTTTTCAATTATGCCGTGTCGCGTGTCAGTGATTCGGAGGTTGCCAAGGATTTGGTGCAGGATACCTTTTTCGCCGGACTAAAATCGGCCAAAAACTATAAAGGGGAGGCAGCTGAACGAACATGGCTTATCGCCATATTAAAAAGGAAGGTCATAGACCATTACCGAAAAATTAACTCGAACAAAGGCAAGTCGGAAGTGCGTATGAGTTATCGTACGAATCGGGAAGGCGAAGGCAGTTGGATGGAAGAACAGGTTGCCGACCCCTTTAGCTCTTTTGAAAATGATGCCATTGAGAATGAGGAGCTTGGAATGGCATTACAGGGATGCATTGCCAAACTCCCTAAAAAACAATCGCTGGTCTTCAACATGAAAACCATTCAGGGTATGAGCACCGAGGATATTTGTAAGGAGCTTCAAATTAATCCGTCAAACTTATGGGTAATGATCCACAGGGCCAGAACGGCCTTGATGGGTTGCCTCAATCAAAATTGGTTTAAGAGATGATTTCTTGTGATGAGGCCACCTTAATTTGTAATAAATCGCAATATAAGGAGGCCACAATAATCGAAAAGATGAAATTGCGCTTTCATGTGCTATACTGTAGCGCATGTGCCGGTTTTATCAAGAAAAATACCGAACTTACTTCCCTTTGCACAAAGGCCAATTTAAGAACGCTGACTTCGGCTGAAAAAATGGCCATGAAACAAGAATTACAGAAACAAATCTAGGGAAATAGCAACAAGCCCTCAATTATAACCCACCAGAATATCGGTATCGCCTCCACCCAAAAGGATGCAAAATACTTCGATTGGTGTCTCCTGGTTTTCAACAAGGTAATTCCCAATACCAAACAAAGAACCCCTTTTCCTATAGCATCCGAAAGCCTAAAATCGTCTTTCAAAAAAGTAAGAAAAAAAAAGAGTATGACGGCCAAGGCACCTATTGTTTTTGTGCGGGTAGACCCAATACGTTGCGGTAAGGTCCTGAGGGTTGGGGAATCATATTCCAGGTCACGAATTTCAAAGGGTATCAAGAGAATCAGTACAAGGATAAAACGCTGTAAGGTTTCTATATAGGCGTCCCGGTGCATCAATTCCCCCTCAGCCATTACGGGCAAAATAACGGTCGAAGCGGTCCAGACAAGACTGACCAATATTATTTTCAAAACTCCAAGACTGCGAAGATTTTGCGCTTTGGGCAAAATAGGAAGGGCATATAAGCCGGTTAGCAAGGCAATACATCCGATGATCGCCCAGGTCTGAAGCGATAAAAAGTAAAGATGGTAAAGTGCTATTCCCAATGCGATCAAGCTAGCCAACTGAATATATCGTTGGTATACTTTGGCCACCAAAACGTACTTTTTCGCTTCTACACCATACTTTACAAAATTATAGCAGGCAATCGTTCCGAAAAAAAGAAAGTATGATAGGTTGACGTCTATTTCTATTTGCAGAAGCCGACCCGTAATTTGCAACAAGGCCCATACGGCGAAAGCGATATGTATACTGGCATCCAAATAAAAGTCGAATATGCGGTAAAGGAATTTCATAAGCTTCTTACCCTGCAACTCGGACCCCTCCCGGCCGAAGTGCTATTTCAATCTATAAATTGAGGTCCACTATTTCTAAAGAGGTCTAAAATGGGGTTGTCCCGGCAAATGTAGCCAAACTGTTCATAACCCAGGATTTTGGTTAAAAACTTTCAGGCGGGCCTGACTTAAAATAGCTGATTTACGCAAATTTATCCCTAATTTTGTCGACCTTATTTTTGTAAAAAAAGCATTGAAATATGAGGACGGACCTATTTGCAAGACGACATATCGGAATCCAGGAAGAAGACTACTTCCACATGTTAAAAACAGTGGGCGTAGCGAGCATTGAACAGTTGATTATGGAGACGATTCCTGCCGATATTCGACTTAAAAAACCTTTAGGCCTCGATGCGCCTATGAGCGAACATGAATTTCTGTCGCATATAGAACAATTGGCCGAAAAAAATAAGCTTTTTAAAACGTACATCGGCCTAGGTTACCATGAGTCGATCGTCCCTTCGGTCATCAAAAGGAATATTTTAGAGAACCCGGGCTGGTATACCGCATATACCCCCTATCAGGCAGAAATCGCACAAGGTCGGTTGGAAGCGCTCCTAAACTTCCAGACGGTAATATGCGATCTTACGGGCATGGCACTGGCCAACGCCTCGTTATTGGACGAAAGTACGGCGGCAGCCGAAGCAATGACCATGTTGTTCGAATTGCGCAGTAGGGACCAAAAGAAAAATCAAGTCGTGAAATTCTTTGCCTCCGAGGAAGTTCTACCCCAAACCCTTTCGCTATTGAAAACGCGTTCTGCACCCTTGGGTATAGAATTGGTCGTGGGGGACCATGAGACATTTAACTTTGGTAACGACTTTTATGGGGCACTGCTACAATATCCGGGAAAACATGGCCAGGTGAATGACTATGCCGGCTTTGTTTCCAAGGCTGGGGAACATGAAATAAAAGTAGCCGTGGCGGCCGATATACTAAGCTTGGTACTATTAACGCCCCCAGGCGAATTCGGGGCCGATGTGGTTGTAGGTACCACCCAACGTTTTGGCATTCCACTGGGTTATGGTGGACCCCATGCCGCATTTTTTGCAACCAAGGACGAATACAAAAGAAGCATCCCAGGCCGCATTATCGGAGTGACCAAGGATACCGATGGCAAGCCGGCACTTCGTATGGCTTTACAGACTCGCGAGCAGCATATTAAACGCGACAAAGCGACCTCGAATATTTGCACGGCGCAGGTGCTCTTAGCCGTGATGGCCGGTATGTATGCGGTCTATCATGGGCCCAAAGGATTGCGTTTTATAGCCGAGCAAGTTCATTCTAAGGCGGTTTTACTCGCCGAAGGATTAGCGCAATTAGGTATTGATCAGTCTAACACACTTTATTTTGACACCCTTAACGTGAAAGTCGATACCAAAAAAATAAAGCCGCTGGCCGAAAAACACGGCATCAATTTTTTATATATCGATGGTGAAACCCTGGCGATTTCTCTGAACGAAGCTACCTCTATGGCCGATGTGAAGGATATTCTTTCTGTTTTTGCCGAGGCCGTGGGTAAAAAAAGTAGCCAAAGCGATACTCCGGAAACTCGATCGATACTTAAGGGAGCTATCGTTCGCACCACTCCCTACTTGGAAAACGAGGTCTTCAATCGGTTTCATTCGGAAACCGAATTGATGCGTTATATCAAAAAATTGGAGCGGAAGGATCTTTCCTTGAACCATTCAATGATTTCGCTAGGTTCTTGTACCATGAAGTTGAATGCCGCCTCCGAAATGTTGCCGTTGAGTATGGCGCGCTGGGCCAATATTCATCCTTTTGTACCCATCGAACAGGCCGAAGGATATCATATCGTCCTGAAAGAATTGGCCGAAAATCTTTCGGCTATCACCGGATTTGCTGCCACATCGTTACAGCCCAATTCAGGGGCCCAAGGCGAGTATGCAGGTTTGATGGTCATTCGCGCCTATCATGAATCCCGCAACGAAGGTCATCGCACTATTTGTATTATCCCGGCGTCGGCCCACGGCACGAATCCTGCGTCGGCAGTTATGGCCGGCATGCAGGTAGTCGTTACGAAAACCGATGAAAAAGGAAATATCGATCTTGCCGACCTAGAAGAAAAAGTTATTTTGCATTCCCAAAATTTGGCTGCCCTGATGATCACCTACCCCTCGACCCATGGAGTTTTTGAATCGTCGATCCGACAAATCACGAAGTTGATACATGACCATGGTGGGCAAGTTTATATGGATGGCGCCAATATGAATGCCCAAGTGGCCTTGACCAATCCAGCAA
>JALHST010000226.1 GCA_022865355.1 Maribacter sp.
ATTAAATACATATATAATAGGAAATAAAACTATTAAAATTGATTTATATAGAATATAAAACTTTAAATTTATAATTTCAACAATTATAAAGAAAATTTATCATGATAAAACTTGATGAAATCGATCGGCGATTATTGTTTCAACTTCAAGAGGATAGTAACCGAACTACCAAAGAATACGCCTATTTGTTGGGATTATCTACAACAGCCGTCTACGAGCGAATTAAACGCTTGGAAAAATCTGGCGTGATCACCAAATATGTCGCATTGGTCGATAAGCAAAAGGTCGATAAGGCTTTTGTGGTTTTGTGCCACGTAAAATTGATACAGCACATTAAAGACTATGTGCTTCAATTTGAAAGGGAAATCAGCAAACTTGACGAAGTGGCCGAATGTTACCATATCAGCGGGGACTATGATTATATTTTAAAGATCTACGTAAGTGACATGCAATCTTATCGCGATTTTATGGTGACCAAGCTCACGGCCATCGAACATATCGGCAGTACCCAAAGCTCTTTTATCATCAATGAGGTGAAACATACAACAACTATAACAATTTAATGGCAAATGCATATAAAGTCTTGTTAAACTAAGGCTACAATGGATTAGCATTAATTTTTGGGCATTATTCACGGTGGTGCCTATTTAGAAAATCCTTTTCCATTTAGGTACCTAGGTTGGTTTCCTTAAATAATTATACCTTGTTGAACAGCAAAACATTTGTACTTTTGTGCGGTAAACTTCATACGATACTTCAATACCAAATAGAATTATGACGCAATACGATGTGGCCATTATCGGCTCAGGACCCGGTGGATATGTCGCGGCAATACGCTGTGCACAATTGGGAATGAAAACCGCCATTATTGAAAAATATAGCACCTTGGGAGGCACTTGCCTGAATGTGGGATGCATTCCCTCGAAGGCCTTATTGGATTCTTCCCATCACTATGAGGACGCGATTTCGCATTTTGAGGAACATGGCATCGAAATTCCTGGAAAGATCAAGGTGAATTTGGAAAAAATGATTGCCCGAAAACAATCGGTCGTCGATCAAACCTGTGCAGGGGTCAAATTTTTGATGGACAAGAACAAGATTACTGTTTTTGAAGGAATCGGCAGTTTTAAGGATGCTACCCATATCAATATTAAAATGGGCAATGGCAAGGTGGAGACTATCGAAGCCAAAAATAGTATTATTGCCACGGGATCAAAGCCTGCTAGCTTACCTTTTATAACCTTGGACAAGGAGCGCGTTATTACGTCTACGGAGGCTTTAAAGTTGAAAGAGATACCAAAGCACTTGATCGTTATCGGTGGTGGGGTCATCGGACTCGAATTGGGACAAGTCTATAAGCGCTTGGGAGCCGAGGTTACCGTCATAGAATTTATGGATCGGATCATTCCTACCATGGATGCTGCATTATCCAAAGAATTAATGAAAGTACTTAAGAAACAGAAAGTAAAGTTCAACCTTTCACACAAAGTAAAATCCGTTGAGCGAAAAGGCAAGGAAGTGATTGTCAAAGCCGACAATCAAAAGGGCGAAGAAGTGGTGTTTAAAGGAGATTATTGCTTGGTCTCCGTAGGAAGGAAACCCTATACCGAAGGACTGAACGCCGCGGCCGCCGGGGTAAAAATCGATGATAGGGGCCGTATTGCCGTAAACGATCATTTGCAAACCAATATTCCCAATATCTATGCTATCGGCGATGTGATCCGAGGGGCGATGTTGGCACACAAGGCAGAAGAGGAGGGTACCTTGGTCGCCGAAGAATTGGCCGGACAGAAACCCCACATCGATTATAATCTCATTCCCGGAGTGGTGTATACCTGGCCGGAAGTAGCGGCTGTCGGTAAGACCGAAGAGGAACTCGAGGAAGCGGGAATCGCATACAAAGTGGGCCAATTTCCAATGCGTGCCTTAGGCCGTGCCCGCGCCAGTATGGATCTGGATGGATTTGTAAAGATTTTGGCCGACGCAAAAACCGATGAAGTTTTGGGGGTACATATGATTGGTGCCCGTTGTGCAGATCTTATCACCGAAGCCGTCACGGCGATGGAATTCAGGGCCTCCGCCGAGGATATCGCCCGAATGAGCCACGCACACCCTACCTACGCCGAAGCGGTCAAGGAAGCGGCATTGGCGGCTACCGCCGATCGCGCTTTGCATGTTTAGATAGGTCGAGAAGTTTAATGCCATAAAAAACCCCATCGTATAGATCGGGTTTTTTATTTTGGATGGTCGGAGAACATCAAACATTTAGTTCAAGAGCTCTTTTTTGACCCTCCAATGCCAACTGAGTGGCAAGAAAACAATGTGCCTGGGTCATGGCCGTATCCGTTCGGTTGACAACATCGTTTACCAGTTGTTCCCCATAGGGCATGTATACATTCGAACAATCGTAATATTTTGTTTCTTTTTGGTTGACCAAAAATAAATGATTGCCCCCTTCACGTCCTGCAATATCGATGTACTTTCGCATTTCTATATACCCTTCGGTACCTAAAATAAAGGTTCTGCCATCACCCCAGGTGGCAAGGCCGTCTGGGGTAAACCAATCGATACGGATATATCCGGTAGCATGGGGACTCCGTACGCTCATGTCCCCAAAATCACGATAAGTGGGGTAGTTGACGGTGTTAAAATTACCAACCTGTGAATAATTTACCTCGGCTTTGTTTGAATCGGTGTAGAATAGAAACTGATCGCATTGATGAGAACCAATATCGCAAAGAATTCCGCCCGCTTTTTCTGGTTCGAAAAACCAATCTGGGCGTGTATCAGGTCGCATTCTATGCGGCCCGAGTCCGATGGTCTGCACCACTTTTCCAATGGCCCCGCTTTTAATCAAATCCCCCGCTTTTACCGACGCCGGATTTCCCAGACGCTCGCTATACATAATCGAATAAATGCGATTCGTTGCTGCCTGAACTTTTTTTACTTCTTCGAATTGTTCAAAATTCAGAATCCCGGGTTTATCACTCATAAAATCCTTGCCTGATTTCATGACCCGAATACCCAGGGGTGCCCGATCGATGGGGATAGAGGCACTGGCCACCAATTGAATGCTATTGTTGCCGAGTATTGCTTCCTCACTACTTGCAATTTTAGCATTGGGATAGTGCTTCGAGAAATCAGCTAACAAGTCCGGCTCTTTTGCATAAACCATAACCAGCTCGCCACCTCCACCGATCAGCGCATCGGTCATCCCGTAAATATGGCCATGATTAAGACCTATAACCGCGAACTTGATCGATTCCTTTAGCCTGGTACGTTTTTCAGGTTTTAGAAAAATTTCATCAGGACGGGACGTATGATGTAGGTCTTTGCCAAACAAATGCGCCGGAATCATGGCCGTCGTCGCCATGCCGGCCGCCGAAGCAAAAGTCTGCCTTATAAATTTACGTCTATTGGCTTTCATTCCTTTTAGTTTTAGATTAGTAAAAAATATCGGTCTTCTTGGTTATCGCGAGATATAACGGCATGTATTGGTGGCCGTTTTATGCCCTGTATCTCAAATATACGATACTGTAGGAAATAGCTGGGCGGTTACAAAAAGTAGGGTGCATGTAATCAAGAAAAAGGGATTATCGAAGGCAAATGACGAAACTGCGCTAATCCTGGCCCTGAATTTGGTTAGATTTACGAGTTGAATGACTTTTAAAAAGTCTCTACAGGTATATTGTGCTACCCCTTTTAATTTTCGTTGATACACCAGGTTTTTTGCAATGGTTCGAGTTTCCATATGACTATTTAATTGTCGAATACAAAGCTATGGAAGCAGGCGTGTCTTTTGCGCGACATTTGAATGTCACCTACCTGTCATTTATTGCACAATCGCCCTTCTTATAGGTTTCTTGAATCAAATTCAAGTAAAAGTAGGTCAAAGTGATCGGTTTGCCGTCAAGGCATCAAAAACAGTAGGAGGGATATTTCTAAAAGCAACTGTGGCACACATTGCTCATAAGATTGGTGCAACCGGGCATATTCTTTTTAAGAGCAGCGTACAATCCGGATTGTTTAGAAAATTGATAAATGTAGTCTAGTTTTTGACCCACCCAAGGACCCTCAGAACTCTGGACAAGGTTATTTTTGCTTGTTCAAGGGCAAGCGATAGAAGATATTCCGATTTATCAAATACGAAGTTTTGAGCTAGCGCCAATCGTACTTTGATTTCAGCTTTATGTTTTTCGTATTGTAAGGCCGAATAGGTACTGACCGACATAAATAAGAGTGCACCAGGGATGGCGATCCAGGGCGTTAATGAGTGGTTGAAGAATCTATAAAGTCCCAGTCCTGTAAAGCTTCCATAAAGGATTATAAAGTGAACCACGTATATGGATAACGTACTTTGGCCAATTTTTAGGACGGTCTTGTTGGTCAGTAAACTCCTGAAGATCATAAAAACCGAGAATACCAAAAACACATCCCCCAATCGGATGAATAGGTAATTGTTATAAAATATATCGGCGAATAATTTAATCCCGGTCACCTCCGAGGCGTTTAGGAAGAAGTTCGACGAATAGAAAATCAATCCGAAGCCGGTGAATGCGGCCAAGCCTATTGCTGTGGGATATAAATACTTGAAATTCTTAAATCGTGTAAAGAGTATAGACAAAACGCCGCCTATCGCGGTATAGCCAAACCATGGAAATATGGTAAATACAGAGCCATTGGCCTTAGTCAGATAATTTGCGAATAAATTGGGTAATACAGAAAACGACCACTGCTTATAATACGGTTCAAAAACGAATAATAAAATTGTTATGGTTCCCAAAACAGCAGGGAAAAGATACTTTTTCCCGTTCTGGGTCAGCAGATACACCCCGATAATTCCGAGAATGGAAAGTCCGATACAATGCAATACATCGACCAAATAAAAGGATTCATAGATCTCCCCTTGAAAAAGCCCTAAAAGGTTCATTCTCAGCAGGTAACCGATAAATAGTAATTGCAATCCCCGCTTAACTCCTTTTTGAACCCGAGGATTCTCCCAACCTTTTCGTGGGTCACGAATTAAAAGAAAGGTGAAAATAAATCCGGATACGGTAAAAAACACGGGCGCCGTCATGCCCCTAAAATATTTCCAGATACCAAATACCTCATTGGCATTGTCCCGAAAGGCATTGTCAAGAAGGCCATCTACAAAATGACCCTGGAGCATCATGAGAATGGCCCAAGCCCTCATGGCATCAATAAAATATAGTCTATTGCTCTTGTTTTCCAATCGTACTGCTAAATTTACACAAGAATGTAGCAGCTTTAAACCCTGCCATGGTACTTGTATTTTGTTAATTCGTTCTTTAGTCATTCATTCGTAGTAGCTTAAAATTTGTACTACGTACTTCAAACATCTCACCTATATACTTATAAAACAGTATAGTTGGATCTTTTGCGGTGCAAAATTAGCTAAAAATTGTACATGACAAAGCTATTTGAAGTAAATTCGCCGTTTACCAATTTGTAACGATTATGGCTCTCATATTGGCTTTTGCCGGAAGCAATTCTTCTACCTCGATCAACTTTAAGCTTGTAAAACATACCGTTTCCCTGGTATCGAACCATCAAGTCCAAACCTTGAATATGTTTAATTACCAATTTCCGATGTTCAGCGAAGACCTTGAACGGGAAAAAGGCTATTCGAATTCTTTGGTGGAACTGAAGAACGATATTCAAAAAGCAGACGGACTCTTAATTTCAGTGAATGAACACAATGCCAACCCTTCAGCTTATTTCAAGAATTTGATCGATTGGCTTTCCCGGGTCGATCGCAGATTCCTAGATGGCAAAAAGATATTTCTTATGGCGACTTCCGGGGGAAAGAGGGGAGCGCAGGGATCGTTGGAAGTTGTTAAGAATATCCTACCAAGATTCGGCGCACAGATTGTTTCGGCATATTCCTTGCCCCTATTCTACGATAATTTTGATGAAACACACGGAATTACCAATGCAGAACTGGCCCAAGCACACAAAAAGGCGTTGGATGAATTTCTAAAAGTGCTATAAAACCGTTCCTTGGTCAAAGTAGATCTAAGATGCATTCAACTGCGAATTAATGTACACCAAATGACTATGCTATTATTGCATGGATGTCAACGGCAACCGCCACCTAAACTGCCAACTATTTCTTCTACCTTTGTCCCGTGGTACAAGAATTCAAGCAACATATAGAAAATCAATTTCCAAGACTGCTTACCCATCGTTTTATTTTAGCCTGTAGTGGTGGGTTGGATAGTGTGGTGCTGGCGCATTTATGCCAAAATTGTGGCCTAGACTTTGCGTTGGCACATTGCAATTTTAGATTACGGGGCGCCGAAAGTGATGGGGACGAGGAATTTGTAAAGGAATTGGCCAATAAATTTAACTGCCACTTTTTTGTAACGCATTTTGATACAATTGGTTATATAAACAAAAATAAAGTTTCAGTTCAGGTTGCAGCGCGGGAACTACGGTATCATTGGTTCGCTGAGATTATGCAGAAAAACAACATTGGAATCCTTGTAACCGCCCATCATGCCGATGACAATCTCGAGACCTTTCTGATCAACTTTTCCCGGGGTACGGGCATTGATGGTCTCACGGGCATTCCTTCCCAAACCGATGCGATTTGCCGGCCCTTATTGAATTTTTCAAGAAGCATGCTATTGGATTATGCCACCAACGAAGGAATCATCTGGCGGGAAGAAAGTACCAATTCCGAAACCAAATACCTGAGGAACAAAATAAGACATGACATCGTACCCCTATTAAAACAGTTGCATCCTACCTTTATGGATAATTTTACGGCAACCCAACATAATTTAAAAGAGACGGCGCTGCTTGCCGAACAGCATATCGAACTCCTGAAACAAACCTTATTCGAAGAAGTTGAAGATAGTATCCGAATAAAAGTTGCCTCGCTGGAAGTATTAACCCCGATACGTCCGTATCTCTATGCCCTTTTCAAATCGTTCGGTTTTACCGAATGGGATAATGTGGAGCACCTTTTATCGGCCATGAGTGGAAAAGAAGTGCTTTCGGGGACACATCGGTTGGTAAAGGACCGGGAGTACCTTTTATTGACCAGGATTCATGATGTATCAAACCAAACCTATCTAATTGAAGAAAAAACCACTCAAATAAACACCCCGATCAAACTATCGATTGAACCGGTAACAGCTTTGGGTAATTTGGACAAAAATGTACTATATGTAGATAAAGAAACGTTAAAGTATCCGTTGACGTTGCGTAAATGGAAAAATGGCGACTATTTTTATCCCTTGGGAATGAAAGGGAAGAAAAAACTTTCCAAATTCCTTAAAGATGAAAAGGTGGCGGTTATTTTTAAGGAAAAGCAATGGCTTTTGTGCTCGGGAAATGACATTATTTGGGTCATTGGAAGAAGAGGGGACGAGCGTTTTAAGATTACCAAAACCACTGAGAACATTATAAAGTTCAACTATGTGCCATAAAAAAATCATACTTCTTGTACTCCTTTTTATAGGGAATCATACGCTATTTGCACAAGGCAAAGTCCAGCCTGTAGCTTGGTCCCAACAAGTCAATAAATTATCGGAAACCGAATTTGAACTTATTCTTAAGGCGGATATTCAGGAGGGTTGGCACCTATATTCCCAATATACGGCCGACGGCGGCTCCCTTCCCAGTGAATTTAATTTTGAAAAGGAGGGAAAAGAGTATGCCCTGGTAGGGAAAACCCAAGAGAGCGAGACCCTGACCGAATACAGCGATATTTTTGAGGTCAACGAGACCTTTTTTAAAAAAGAGGCCATTTTTACCCAAAAAATACGGTTGTTAAACCAGGAGGTAAAACAGGTCGATGTCAGTTTATGGTATCAGATCTGCAAGGAAGTCTGTATTCCGAACGAAGAGACCTTTCGTTTTTCCCTAGATGGTAGTGCCGTTGTACGAGAAGAAAAATATATCGATGCGCGAAGTCTCGCCATGACCTCGGCCTTGAAACTCGATTTGAAGAATAAGGAACTATTGTCCGATTCGCTCGAACAGGCTGTTGTATCAAGCTCCAGCCTTTGGACCATATTTGGGCTAGGATTTTTAGGCGGACTGATCGCTTTATTGACGCCCTGTGTCTTCCCTATGATACCTTTGACCGTCTCGTTTTTTACCAAACATTCCCAAAACAAGTCAAAGGGAATCGTCAATGCCATTTCATATGGATTTTTTATTGTCTTGATCTATTTTTTGCTGAGCCTGCCCTTTCAATTGTTCGATTCGGTCGACTCACAAGTGCTGAACACGATCGCTACCAATATCTGGCTGAACTTACTTTTCTTTTTGATTTTTGTCTTTTTTGCCCTATCATTTTTTGGGTATTATGAACTGACCCTTCCCAGTTCATGGGCGAATAAAATGGACAAGGCTTCTTCCCGGGTCGGCGGTGTCGTTGGTATATTCTTTATGGCCGTAACCCTGGCCATCGTTTCGTTTTCCTGTACAGGACCCATACTCGGGGGGCTCTTGGGGAGTACGGCCTTGTCGGAAGGCGATATGGCGAACAACTTAACCGCGGGCATGACCGGTTTTGGTTTGGCTTTAGCCCTGCCCTTTGGCCTATTTGCCTTGTTCCCCACCTGGCTGAATTCGTTGCCCAAATCGGGAAGCTGGATGACTACGGTCAAGGTGGTGTTGGGCTTTTTGGAACTAGGTCTGGCTTTGAAATTCTTATCAAATGCCGATTTAGTAGGTAATTGGGGTATTTTGAAACGGGAGATATTCCTAATTATATGGATCGTATTATCCCTCCTTCTTACACTTTATCTTTTTGGGGTGCTACGTTTTCCGCACGAAGGCCCAAAATTGAAAATATCAGTGACGCGAAAAGCTACAGGTTTGCTTGCGGGTCTTTTTTCAATCTATCTAATTTTGGGGCTTTTCAATATGAGTAAGTTGAAACTATTGAGCGGTTTTCCACCACCCGATTTTTATAGTGTCCTTGAAACCGAAAGTGATTGCCCCTTGGGTATCGCATGTTACAAGGATTTTGAGGCAGGGGTAGCCTATGCAAAGTCTGTGAATAAACCGATACTATTGGATTTTACAGGCTGGGCCTGTGTGAATTGTCGTAAAATGGAAGAGCATGTCTGGAGCGAACCCGATATATATGCCTTGCTGAAAGATGATATTGTATTGATTTCACTCTATATCGATGACCGAAAGGAATTGCCGAAAGAAGAGCAATTCGATTTTAGGTTCGATTCGGGTCGGGTAAAGACCATCAATACCATAGGGGAGAAGTGGGGCACCTTTCAGACCCTGAACTTTAATTCGGCCTCGCAACCCTTTTATGTGTTGTTATCACCAGATCTAAAAGTGTTGAATACCGTCATACAACGAACGGACAGCGACACGTATGGCACATGGCTACGCACCGGGCTAACGCGCTATAAAAAGCTGGCCATACGCAACTGATCGAAATAAAAAGACCGCCGATGGGCGGTCCTTTTAACTAAGTTAATCATGTTGTTTACTGAATGTTAGGCCCCGAACTGCCGTTTATGATTTCATCAAAGGCATTTATAAAGGCGTCATGTACTGCTTGTTGGCTCAAGATTTTCCCGTTTTTCTGTGCACTTTTCGCTAACTCATATCCCATTTCAGCGGAAGCCATGCGTTGAATCGGGGTGCCATGATGTCCATTGCTGCCAAAATAGCAATCGCCTATTTCAAAGAAGGCCTGTAAAAACCCTTCGACCCGTTTCCAATTGTAAGTGGCTCCGCGCTTATGCGTTAGGTAATACCCAGTAAAGAAATCGGCCTCCAATTCGGTCATTCGTGTAGATTCAGGCGTATCGATAAATGGTGGTATCGGATAGGCAAATACACCATAATTCAAAAATTGTACCTGATGGCCCCACTCGTGGGCCAAAATAGAGGACCATACTACTTTCGGGTCAATGCCCACTTCGGCCAACATCGATACCAGGCCATCGCCAATTACAATTTTACCATCAAATGAGGCAAACCCGTCAGAGGCGAAGAAAGGATTTTCCGGAATCTGGTCGCTGGCGGCATTGTATTGGGCGGCAAGACCTAATAAATAATTTATCTCAGCCTCCGAAGCATCAGAAAAATTCTCATAAATGAATCGTAACAAATCAGGATCTTCAAGCGTAGCAGTATGTTGTCCTCGTACCTGGACTAAATCGTGCATATCCCAAAAGTTCTCCAAACTTCGGGTACTTTGTTTCATGTATTGGGTATACTCCCCATTGGCCCCAAAATAATCAGCATTTTTGAAACCGAAGTAGGCCGTGATTTGATTAATGGCGAAATAATCATAAAAAACCAAAAAATAGCCATCTATATTACCATCATAGACAGACAGAAAGCTATTAAAAAGCAAGTCGTCATACTTGGCAAGTACCCCACGGAATGGCGTATCACCACATTCACTGGGGTCTACGGCATTGATCAACGAAGATCCAATGGAAAAATCTTTGGTCGACAGGCCTTTCTGTTTGAAGGTTATCCGGTTAGGATTCAAGCCACTGTTGGGCAAGGTTTTTAATGACGCCTTAGCGGATACTCCAGTAATCTGGGATTCCTCGGTCGTCAAGTTTTCCTCTTTGTTACAAGAGACCATCACCAGCCCCAGGGCCAGTGTTGTAAAAAGAATTTTTTTAGAAATGTTTTTCATAATGTGTGAGGTTTTGTTATTTTGTTAAATTAGTTTAAAATATTCTAAATTATTAACAAAAAAGCAGAAATATGTTAACTTTCATAAAAAATATTCAATACTTACCAGCTTTCATAAAATATATGACGATAAGCGAAGAAGCCATTTTTTATTAGTAAGAATAAACCTATCTTTCAATTTAAACGTAACCAAAAATGAAGCGGCTTAAAAAAATAGGAATTGTCCTTGTAGCCATCCTAGGAATCCTTCTTGTTGCGACATTGATTTTCATATACTCCTTAAAACCTGATTATGCCGGGGAGAAGGAAATGGCGAAACTGACCGATACCGTTGCGGTGCATTTTGATACCTACGGTATACCGCATATATATGCACAAAACGAAGCCGATGCCTTTAGGGCTTTGGGCTATGTACACGCCCAGGATCGGCTATGGCAGATGGAGCTTCTTCGTAGGGTTGCCCGCGGGGGACTCTCTGAGGTATTTGGCGAAAAACTGATAGGTACCGATAAATTCTTTTTGTCGTTGGGCATCGACGAGGCTTCCAAAAAAACGGTCGATCACATCGATACCAATAGTGAAATGGTGCAGCTTTCCCAAGCGTATCTCGACGGGATCAATCAATTTATTGAAACGGGCCCGACCCCAATAGAATTTTATTTGACCGGCATTGATAAAGAGCCCTTTACCTTACTCGATATGTATAATTCGGTTGGTTATATGGCCTTTAGTTTTGCCATGGCCCATAAAACCGATCCCTTGCTGACCAATATCAAGGATAAGTTGGGGCCGGCCTATTTGACCGATTTGGATATCGATGGTAATCCCAATACCACTTTGATAAAAAATTATAATCCCAAAAATGAGTCTATTCCCAATAGTGTGACCGCCTTGGTTACCCAGGCACTGCAAGGTCTATCACTGCCGTTGTTCGAAGGAAGTAATAGTTGGGTCATTGCGCCACAAAAAACGAAAAATGGCCACGTACTGTTCGCGAATGATCCCCATATCGGGTTCGCCCAACCCTCTGTGTGGTATGAAGCGCATTTAAGTACCCCGACCTATGAGAAATACGGCTATCACCTTGCCGGGGTACCTTTTCCCTTGTTAGGCCACAATCGGGAATTGGCCTATGGTCTGACCATGTTTGAAAACGACGATGTCGATTTCTATTACGAAGAGACCAATCCGGCCGACACTACCCAATACAAAACGGCCCAGGGGTGGGCCACCTACCAAATTATTAGGAAGACCATCAAGGTAAAAAAAGCAAAAGATGTACAGTTTATGTACAAGATGACCAGCAACGGTCCTGTTTTAAACGGAATCGCCGATCAAATTACAGGGGAACGGCCCATCAGTATGTCCTGGATATATGCCAAATTCGACAATAAGGTCATGGATGCTCTGTACGGGATCGCCCACGCCCACGATCTAAAAGGATTCAAAAGAGTCTTGCCCGACATACATGCCCCGGGATTGAACGTCATGTATGGCGATGCCAAAGGCAATGTGGCCTGGTTCGCTACGGCGAAACTCTATAAAATGCCGGATAGCGTATCCACCAAGTTTATTCTCGATGGTACGACGGACAAAGATAAGCCGCTTCGCTATCTTGATTTTTTGGAAAACCCCCAGGCCGTAAATCCGCCCTGGAACTATGTGTATTCTGCCAATAACCAACCAGATTCGATTGCCGGGATGTTCTATCCTGGGTATTATTTGCCCGAAAATCGGGCCAAGAGGATTACAGAATTGCTGAAGCCAAAAAATGATTGGGACAAGGAAGCCGTGATGAAAATGATAACCGATGCCACCTCTTCGGTAAACCCTACTATAGTGCAAAATTTTTTAAAACTCATTTCGATAAAAACCCTGGATCCTGATAAAATAAAAATTTTGGACCAATTTCGCGAATGGAAAGGGGATTACCCCTTAGGTAGTATTGAAGCCACAGTTTATAACCGATGGGTATATTTTTTCCTGAAGAATACCTTTGAAGACGAACTCGGTCCGGCAATGTTCAAACAATTTCTTGCCACCCATTTTCATAAGCGATTGATCGCCCCCATGTCGGGCAAGCCAAAATCGGTTTGGTGGGACGATATCAGCACCAAGGATACAATAGAAACCCAAACTACCATCGTGAATGTTTCCTTTGAGCAGGCCATGACCTCCTTACGGAAAGATCTTGGCAAGGATATGACAAAATGGACGTGGGAAAAAGTTCATACCCTGGAGCACCCGCATCCCATTGGCCAAATCAAGGCGCTCCGATCCTTCTTTAATGTTGGGCCATTTTCTGTCGATGGCACGCGCGAAGTCATTAATAATATGTCTTTCCCATATGACTCCACAGGGTATTACAAAGTGAACTCAGGACCTTCGACGCGACGTGTAATCGATTTCTCGGATATTGAAAACAGTATGAGTATTTTGCCTACAGGGCAATCGGGCAATCCGTTTAGCCCACACTATGAGGACCAGGCCGAGCTATATAACAAGGGCGAATTTCGAAAGATGCTTTTGAACAAGGAGGAAATAATCGAAACGTCAAAGTCGGTACTTACGTTTCACCCGGCTACTAATAAGTAATCGATGCTTTTCGAAAGTATTCTGAAGCTACAATTCAATTAAAATTTCCTTGTGAATAGTTAAGATTGCCAAATATTTGCCGCGTATGGCAAGTCCATTTCCCTGACAAAAACCTTTCTTTAAAAAAGTAGTGTAATCGATCCCTTAAATGCTAGGCACTAAAACTTTAATGGCCAAGTGAAATACTCATATAATCGATAAAAATTTGAAGCACGCGTCTCCTGCAAGGTTCTTGCAGTGCATCAACCTACCTTTTCCGACATCAAAATTACAAGACATTTTATGCTCACAAAGGTCTTTGGAGGTGCTGTTTTTGGCGTGGAGGCAACAACGATTATCGTCAAGGTAAATATTGACATCGGGGTTGGCTATCACCTAGTCGGCTTACCGGATAATGCCATAAAGGAAAGTAACTACCGCATTGCTGCGGCACTCCTGAACAATGGCTTTCGGATACCCGGGAAAAAGATTACCATAAATTTGGCCCCTGCCAATCTGCGGAAGGAAGGTTCGGCTTACGATCTGACCTTGGCCTTAGGCATCTTGGCGGCTTCAGGTCAAATTCGATCCGAGCATATCGAAAAGTATATTATCATGGGCGAGCTTTCGCTCGATGGTAGCCTGCAACCCATAAAGGGGGCCTTGCCCATAGCCATCAAATCTGCGGAAGAGGGATTTAAAGGTTTTATCCTGCCCGAGCAGAACGCAAAGGAGGCGGCCATCGTGGAAGGATTGGAGGTATATGGTATTACGAATATATCAGAGGTCATCGCATTTTTTGATAAGAACGAACCGCTAAGGCCGACCGTCGTAAATATTCAGGAGGAATTTTATAAAAACCTGGAGTACCCCGAATTCGATTTTTCGGATGTCAAAGGGCAGGAGAGTATTAAACGCTGTATGGAAATCGCTGCCGCAGGCGGGCATAATATTATCTTGATTGGTCCGCCAGGGGCGGGTAAGACGATGTTGGCGAAACGATTACCATCTATCTTACCTCCGATGACGCTGCAAGAGGCCTTGGAAACCACAAAGATCCATAGCGTAGTAGGAAAAATAAAGAATATGGGACTCATGTGTCAACGGCCTTTCCGAAGTCCGCATCACACCATCAGCGATGTCGCCCTCGTCGGTGGGGGTTCGTATCCCCAGCCCGGGGAAATATCGCTTTCCCATAATGGCGTCCTTTTTTTGGACGAACTGCCCGAATTCAAACGAGGCGTACTCGAGGTGTTGCGGCAACCCTTGGAAGATCGGGAGGTGACCATCTCTAGGGCGCGGTTTTCGGTGACCTATCCCAGCAGTTTTATGTTGGTGGCCAGCATGAACCCCAGTCCGGGGGGATACTTCAACGATCCCGATGCCCCGGTGACCTCTTCCCCCATGGAGATGCAGCGGTATCTCGGAAAGATTTCGGGCCCTTTGCTAGACCGTATCGACATCCATATCGAAGTCACCCCGGTGCCTTTCGATAAATTATCGGAAGACCGAAAAGGGGAGGCGAGTATTGATATAAGAAAACGGGTTGCTGCCGCACGAATCATTCAATCCCTCCGATTTGCGCAGTTTGATACGGTACACTACA
>JALHST010000227.1 GCA_022865355.1 Maribacter sp.
ATATCGGTACTATTCTAGACAAATTGGGTATTGCCGTTCGTACGGGACACCACTGCACACAACCTATCATGGATTTCTACAAGATTCCGGGTACCGTTCGGGCAAGCTTTAGTTTCTATAATACCAAGGAGGAAATAGATAAACTTGTAGCAGGGGTTGAAAGGGCGAAAGCCATGTTGCAATAATCCTAGTCAGGGAAGGTATCATAAAGTATTGAAAAACACTCTTACATGTTGTAATTTTGAATAAATGAAGGCAATGAAAATCAAAGAAATACAGGAAACGATAGTCGATGAATTTTCAATGTTCGAAGATTGGATGCAACGCTATGAATATATGATCGAATTGGGCAAATCTTTGCCGCTGATCGATGAAAAATACAAGACCGATGACAATATTATCAAGGGTTGTCAAAGTAAAGTCTGGGTCCATGCCGAATTAGAGGATGACAAGCTAGTTTTTACGGCCGATAGCGATGCCATCATAACAAAGGGGATCATCGCCATTTTAGTGCGGGTTTTCAGTAATCAAAAGCCCAAGGATATCCTTGAGGCGGATACCAATTTCATTGATAAAATTGGATTAAAGGAACATTTGTCCCCCACGCGTGCGAATGGTCTTGTCAGTATGATAAAACAATTAAAATTATACGCAGTGGCGTATCAGACCCAATTGAATTAATACCATGTTGGATATGTTTTCTGACCGTCAATCTGAAGACATCCATCTGAAGAAGCACAAGATAAAGAAATACAAAATGAGCGAAGAAACAACTATAATAGATACCGCGGAGCTTGGAGAGAAAATCGTAAAGGTCTTAAAAACGATCTATGATCCGGAAATACCGGTTGACATCTATGAATTGGGATTGATCTATGATGTTTTCGTAAATGAGGACCATGAGGTAAAAATCTTAATGACACTTACTTCCCCCAACTGTCCAGTGGCCGAGTCTTTACCGGTTGAGGTTGAAGAAAAAGTGAAGTCCTTGGATGCGGTCCGCGATGCCGAGGTCGAGATTACTTTTGACCCACCTTGGACACAGGAACTAATGAGTGAGGAGGCCAAATTAGAGCTGGGGTTGCTTTAAAATCTGGAATGCACAGATACATCTACCTTTTGACTTTGGATTTCACAGAATAATTGTCACAATAAAAAATTACTCTACTTAGAAATATCAGTGAAGAATTTTGAGCATTGCGAGTTGTAAAGTGTTATTGGAATTTGGCGCGTTACATTTGGGCCTTAATAATTTACAATAATCGGATACCATAACAAACGCAAAAATGGCGAATCATGCAAGAGAACACAGAACCCATACTGAACCGGGTGGCACAAAGCCCGCTCATCACCTTTGACCTTGAGGATTACTACCCTCCTGGCAAAAGAATCGTAGTAGATATAAAGGACTGGCTCTTAGACGGCTTTGTCCTAAGGGAAAAAGATTTTAGGGTATCGACAGAAAATCACGATTGGGAGCAATATCAAGACGCCTATGTGGCCTTGACCTGTTCGTCAGAGGCTATTGTTCCTGGATGGGCTTTTATGTTGGTAACCTCAAAACTACAGCCCTTTGCCAAAAAAATTGTTCAAGGCAGCATAGAGGATTTGGAGTCTGCTATTTACCAGAGGATCCTCGAAAACTTGGACCTTTCCGAGTTCAAGGACAAGCCTGTAATCATCAAAGGATGCAGCAAAAAACCCGTACCTCCCAACGCTTATATAATTATAACCGATAGATTACAACCGCTTGTAAAAAGTTTAATGTATGGCGAGGCATGTTCTTCGGTGCCCCTATATAAGCGAAAATAAAGTTATAAACCTTGGCGCTTTATTCACTTTTCTTACTTTTGCCGCTCCATAACTATAAATACTATATTTAAACACGAAACATTATGAAAAGAGTACTCTTAGGGTGCACCTTCGCCTTGACCATGACCGCCACCTTTGCACAAACCATTGATGAATTAAAGGCCGAGCAGGCCACGAAAAAAGATTCTATTGCCGCTATTCAATCGCGGGTAGATGCACTACAAGGGCAAATCGACGCCTTCCCCGGTTGGGAAAAAGGTGCTTTCGGCACCATTGGGGTCAACCTTTCCAATTTTAATAATTGGTATTCAAAAGGGGCGCCCAACTCCTCTGCGGGTAATATCGGAATTACAGTTAACGCCTTTGCCAATTTGGATCGAGAGAAGTTTTTCTGGAAGAATGCCGCTACGGTCAATTTGGCCTGGGTAAAGTTAGACGATAAGAACGACCCAAATGATAGTGAAAGTTTTGAATCGGCCAGTGACATTTTTGACATTACTTCCTTATATGGCTATAAACTAAACGATAAGTTTGCCATTTCGGCTCTGGGCGAATACCGCACCTCGATCATCAACAATTTTAATGACCCAGGATATTTGGATCTTGGGGTAGGGGGTACTTGGACACCCATCAAGGATTTGGTAGTGGTGATTCATCCGTTCGACTATAATTTTGTATTTGCAAAATCAGGAAGTGTATTTGAATCATCATTTGGCGCAAAAATAGTGGCTGATTATACCAGACAAATCGGTAAAGTTAATTTCAAATCGAATTTCACGACCTTTCAGAGCTATAAAGATTCAAATTTTTCAAATTGGACCTGGACCAACTCATTTGGGTATACACTTTGGAAAATGATCGGGGTAGGATTTGATTTTGGACTGAGGGATAGCAAGGCGGAAGCGTTGAACTATACGTTGAATGCCCCGGCTCCTTTGGGCGATCCCAACGCTACCTTCGCCAACGTAGATAATAAACTGCAAACCTACTGGCTTATAGGCTTGAATTATTCATTCTAAAAGTCTGACGATTTCTTTCAATAGAATGCCCTCCGTTTTGGAGGGCATTTTTTGTTAAGTAGGATAGGTCAAATTTGGTGAAACAGTCAAAATAATCAAGCTTCAAATGGTAAGCTAGATGAGTGCACTTCGACAGGTTAAGTATGTTTTTACTCGGGACATTACACTAACTAAATAAATACAAGACGAATGTACTGGTATGAAATAGCAATTTGAAATTTATGTTGTGTAGCACTTGTAATTTGTAGCGAAACACGTTAAAATGTATGGGCTGATCAATAAATATAGGTTTTCGGATGGTCCATCAACAAGAAAGCCCCTCCTTGGAGGGGCAATTTTGAGTCAAGTAGGTATTGTAAAATTGGGTCTTGGTTTTTGTAGGCTCAAAGACGGTTTGGGGAAACCTGATCTTTGATTTCGGTTAAGTTCGCAGTCTGATTTTGGGTCATCACTTGCACTTAATTACACTGTAAATGTAAGGAGCATTTTTCGCTTCCCTAAATTAATGTTGTGAACCGGGCCTATATTGTTGTGAAAAATATGAGGGGGTATTTTTATCCGATGAACTGCAATCCTATTGGGGCATTTCAGTGGTTTAGTACTGGTCTAAATGTTCGGGATATAGAAAATTATTATAGGGAAAGCGCGTAATATGAATATCCCGTACCTCGTTGTACACTTTTTTTCGAAACTCTTCAAGATTCTCTTTATTGAGCGCAGATATGAAAATGGCATTATCTCCTACCCGTTGCATCCACGTCTGGCGCCATTCCTCGATTGAAAAGTGTTTTTCGGTCTTTTCGGTCACAAGGTCATCGTCATCAATGGTCTCCCTTGAATACTGGTCAATTTTGTTAAAAACCATGATCGTGCGTTTGTTGCCACTCTTGATTTCTGACAAAATTCGATTGACAGAATCTATTTGTTCCTCAAATTGTGGATGGGAGATATCGACTACGTGAAGCAGCAGGTCGGCCTCACGAACCTCGTCCAAAGTACTTTTAAAACTTTCGATCAATTGTGTCGGTAGTTTTCGTATGAACCCAACGGTATCACTAAGTAAAAAAGGTAGGTTTCCAATAACTACTTTACGTACGGTAGTGTCTAAGGTCGCAAAAAGCTTATCCTCTGCGAAGACCTCACTCTTACTAATAACGTTCATGAGGGTAGATTTACCTACGTTCGTATAGCCAATCAAGGCTACGCGCACCAGGGCCCCACGATTGCCCCTTTGGGTTTCCATCTGCCGGTCGACCTTTAACAATTTTTTCTTGAGTAGGGAAATTCGATCGCGAACAATACGTCTGTCGGTCTCAATTTCGGTCTCCCCAGGTCCTCGCATCCCGATGCCCCCTTTTTGCCTTTCCAAGTGGGTCCATAAACCGGTAAGTCGTGGCAACAAATATTCATATTGGGCCAATTCAACTTGTGTGCGTGCATAACTCGTTTGTGCCCGTTGTGCGAAGATGTCTAGAATTAAGCCTGTGCGATCTAAAACCTTGCATCGCAGTATCTTTTCGATATTGCGTTGCTGTGCCGGTGTAAGTTCATCGTCAAAAATAACGGCCCCGATTTCATGTTCGTCAACATACGTTTCAACTTCCAGTATTTTACCACTACCGATCAAGGTCTTCGGATTCGGTACGTCTATTTTTTGAACGAAGCGCTTAAAGACCTCCCCTCCGGCAGTATAGGTAAGAAATTCTAATTCATCGAGGTACTCCTTTACCTTTTTTTCATTCTGTTGGGCATTGATTACGCCGATTAGCACTGTTTTTTCGTACTCGATGTTCGTCTGCTCTATCATATATTCAATAAAGTGTAAATTTACGTATTACTGGCCAAGCATATCCGAAATTTTGATCTCTCAGTTAAAAGATGTAATGAATTTTTCCTTTTTTAGACGAAATACGGCCTCAAACCTGTATACCATCGCCTTTTACAACCTTGAAAATCTATTTGATACAGACGATACGCCCAGCAAACGCGATAAGGACTACACACCGAGCGGTTTGCTAAGATGGGGGGAGAAACGTTATAAAACAAAGGTCTTCAAATTGGCCAAGACCATTGCCGAAATTGGTAGGGCCACATCCCAAAAAGTCCCGGTACTCGTCGGGATCGCCGAGGTTGAGAATAAACAGGTGCTCAATGACCTACTTAGGTCGACGCCTCTTCAAGCTACTGACTTAGGCTATGTGCATTACGATTCCCCTGATGAAAGGGGTATTGACACCGCACTGCTGTACGATAAAACCCATTTTGAGGTGCTTCATTCAGAGCCTATCGCCCTTCATATACTGAATTTGGATGGGCTAAGGGACTATACGCGTGATATTTTATATGTACATGGCAAGTTGAATGGGGAAGAGATACATATTTTTGTTAACCATTGGCCTTCCCGAAGGGATGGCGCGATGGAGACTGATTATAAAAGAATTCAGGCAGCGGAAATGATACTTGAAACAATGAATCAGATCAAAGAAAGCCAAGAAAATCCAAATTATATTGTAATGGGCGACTTTAATGACGATCCGACTTCGAGAAGCATATCGAGACTGATGGAAACTAACGAGTTATACAACCCTATGGAAAAATTGCATGATCCCTCAAGACGGGGCAGCACGAGTTATCGGCATAGTTGGAGTCTTTTTGACCAAATAATCGTATCACACAATTTCTTCGAATTTGCAAAAGGCAGCCATTTTTTTGACCATGCCAATATTTTTGATGAGCAATTTTTAAAAGCGTACAAAGGAAAGTATAAGGGCAGCCCTTTCCGCACCTATAGTGGTAGCAATTATCTTGGAGGCCAAAGCGATCACTTTCCCGTATATATTCAGTTGAAGTATCATAGGTAAAGGCGTGATGGCAAATACCCTTATACCCTTTTAATTTCGGCATCGTTTAACAGATCTTCGTTTCGCAATCTGAGAAATACCTGGGCGGTCGTTATGACATCCAATTCACAGTAGGCGATAATGCGATCTAGATCCTTCTCCCTATAATACACCTCCCGAACCATGCTGCCATCAATATCTTCTTTTGGTGAAGGAATGCCGAGTACATTGGCCATTAGTTTTAATGACGTATAATGCTTATAATCCCCAAATTTCCATAGTTCCATGGTGTCTAGGTGTGGAATCTCCCAAGGTTTTTTGCCAAAGAGGTTCAGTTTGTACGGAAGGGCAATGCCATGTATTAACATCCGCCGGGCGATATACGGGAAATCGAACTCCTTCGCATTGTGCCCACAAAGCAAATTCGTAGGATGGCTAAAATGGGTATTCACAAGATTTTTAAATGCCTTGAGAAGTTTGGCCTCGTCACCATGAAAAGTGGTAACCCGAAATTCCCTTTTAGTTCCCTTTATGTTGAAATAACCCACTGAAATGCAGATAATCTTACCGAATTCGGCCCAAATTCCAGCACGCTCATAGAACTCCTCGGCCGAAATTTCCTCTTTGCGCTGGTAATGCGATTTTTGTTCCCATAGCTCCTTTTTGGTTTTATCTAATTGCGCAAAATTTTCCACTTCCGGGACCGTTTCGATATCCAGAAATAAAATATCCTCTAAATTGATTTTTTCCAACATTCGTCGCAATTTATGCTAATTCAAGGCTCTGATAGCATCCAAGATACAAACAAATTTGAATATGAATCCGAAGCCAAGTTGAATTGTAGTCCCTTGGATTATGTTATCGGTATGTGTTCATTGTAAAATTTGAAAACCGACCATCGGGTTTGTTCGCCAGGTACACACAACTTGGCACAAGGGTAGAAAATACCTTATTTTACTTCTTTTAATCGATAAAGTGTTTAAATGTAATTGAACTAATAATAGAAATCCTGCAAACAAACCGGATGGTCTGAAAATTTCAGAAGAGTGATTGTTGTTTTGCCTGACTTTCGTGCTCTAAAAGCCATTTTTTGCGATGTAAACCGCCAGCATAACCTGTTAATGCACCGTCACTACCAATTACCCGATGACAGGGTACCACGATCCATAACGGATTTTTTCCATTGGCCGCGGCAACGGCCCTAATGGCTTTCACATCTCCTAATAATTTAGCGAGTTCGAGATACGAAATGGTTTTCCCAAAAGGGATGTCCAATAAGGCTTTCCATACCTTTTTTTGAAATTCGGTACCTTCAGGATTTAGGGTTAGACTGAAGACCTTTCTTTTACCTTCAAAATATTCCCTTAGTTGGTAAACGGCATCTTCCAAAACCTCAGGAATAACTTCCGTCAAGGTTTCATCACTGTCCAACACCCGTATCGCATTTAATCCCTGTGAATCGCCTTCTATTTTTGATATCCCCAAGGGCGTTCGTATACATGCTGATTCCATTATTACTATTTGTTGGTTGCTTGATAAAAAACCTGCTGAATTGCCGAACGAATGTTAAGCTTGTAAATATTACTCTGCTCCCTGGTCGGGTTAACGCGATTGGACATAAATATATATACCAATTGGTTTTTTGGGTCGGCCCAGACAAAGGTTCCAGTGAATCCGCTATGTCCAAAGCTATCCGGGCTAGTCTCAGGTGCGGGATAGGCGTCTTTCAATGATAATTCCGCGTTGTTGAGTTCGGGTTTGTCAAATCCCAATCCCCTGCGATTCTCGTTTCCTGGATATTGCACACGGGTAAATTCCTTTAGGGTTTTTTCGGAAATATAGCGCCGTCCGCCATAGGCACCATAATTTAGGTAGAGTTGCATCATCTTAGCCAAATCGGTCGCCGTAGCAAAAAGTCCGGCGTTGCCCGACACCCCACCCATTAGTGCAGCATTTTCGTCATGTACCCAACCTTGGGTAAGGGCATGTCGGAAAATCGTATCTACTTCAGTAGGAACAATCTTGTTCGAATAATTTTTCAGGCGCGGCAAATAGGTTAAGGTAGTCGCTCCCAGTGGGGCATAAAAATTTAAAGTGAGATAGGTCTGATACGATTGCCCGGTCAATTGTTCGATAAGTTTTGGAAAAATGAGAAACGCCAGTCCCGAGTATTTGTATTTTTTCTCTAGGCTCACGTCAGAGCGATTTATAATGCGGTACATTTTATGGTTAAATCGCGTTTTCACAAAAAGTTCGGGATAGGCCTCCTTATCAAATCGGTGCGATTGAATTTTTCTAATAAACCGATTTTTTGTCCTCCCATTACTTTTCATCACCTCTTTTAAAAAGACAATATAAGGCACCAAGCCGGCTTGATGTGCCAAAATTTGACGCAGGGTAAGGTTCCTTTTGTATTTAAAATGTCGCCAGGGTTTCCAATAGGTGCTAAAAGGGGCATCCAAATCCAGCTTGTTCTCATCCACCAATTTCATGATCGCTGGTAAGGGCCCCATAATCTTGGTCACCGAAGCAAGGTCGTACATATCATCTAAGGCCACAGGTTGTATACTGTCATAGGTATGAAACCCATATGCTTCGTGAAAGA
>JALHST010000228.1 GCA_022865355.1 Maribacter sp.
ATAGAGAAACTTGATTGGATCAAAGAATGGGCGCGTGTGGCCATGGCCTACAGCGAAGGAGATCGAGAATATCAAGGGGCCCTAAACAGATTTTATGGTGGTGAAATGTCATGTGCCGGCCAATTATATACCCCAATGTTCGGACTTGTTGCGGCAACCCCCGACGAAGCCTACAAATTAGGGTATGAGCATGCTATTTTTGATATCGGATATGCCAAGGACATTTCTGCCCTGGTGGCGGCTATAACGAACATGGCCTTGCGCACCCAAAATATCGATTCGATTTTAAACACGGTAACTTTTGTGGATCCCTTGGGCTATCAGGATAGTAGGCTAGTCGGCCGTATTGCCTATTCAGTGGCCGATGGGGCCATCCGGCATGTTTTGGAAACGAAACAACGTGTTTTGACTGATACACTCACCCCTACAGAAGCACTGGCATATAAAGTTCCAACCGGTTTTCCGGGTACTCAGGAAGATTGGATTCGGCAGGAAATGCTATATCAACTCTTGGAGAAAGACGAAAAGGCCATTCCGTTTCATTCAGGTGAAATCTGGGAAATTTTGATCACGGGCCTAAAATTTGGGGAAGGTGATTTTAAAAAAACGATGCAATTTATCATCAACTACGGCCGTGATAACGATACTGTAGGTGCAGTGGCCGGGATGATTTTGGGGGCCAAAGATGGCTTTTCACGCCTGCCGGAAGATTTACGATCCCAAACGATTCAGGTGAATCGCGACGTTTTAGGAATCGATTTAGAGGCGCTTGCCAAAGAGATGGTAGCAGATTTTAAATAAAGTACTTACCAAATTCGATTCACATTGCTCACTGTAAAATCAGTGAATTCTTGCGGAGACTGAGACCTGTTTTCTATTTCTAACGCATTGTATGGTTCATTGGGGAAGATCAGCGAAGTCATTACATATTGGCCCCTATTGATAAAAACCTCGATGGACGACCAATCCATCAAAATACGTACTTCGAATTTCTCATCGGATAGGTAAGGTATGGGCATCTGTTGCGAGGCACCAAAATCTTGTTGAAAATCAGTCTTTCCCGATTTACTTCGGTCTAGTATAAATACATCCTTTGTGGCATCCATGGATAAAATCAGTGCCTCACCTAACGCGTTCTTAAAATGAAGTCGAAAGTCCTTGGAAGAAGTCAGAAACCGCACTTCGGTCTGATTAAAGGTATTATACACGATATTTTCCTTGGCATTGGGTGCCAATACTATATTCTTCTCGATCTCTTCCACCAGTTGGTCGTCAAAGGGTTGAATGGGATAATTTATCAAATCGATGGTATCCCCAATTTTACGAAGTGACAATTTTCGTGGGATGGTCATGGCACTCCGCCATTTTTCGGTAGGGGTGTCTCGGGCATAGGCCCAATTGCTCATCCAACCTATAAAAATACGATCTCCGGAGGGCACATTGTTATAGGTAACACCGGCATAGTTGTCGGTACCCCAGTCGACCCATCGTGCTTGGTTTTGTTCCGATGTGAAGGTTTTGCCATCAAAATCGCCTAGGAAGTACTGTGTCCCGCTACCGCCATTGGGTGCCCCGGGATTAATGCTGATCAGAAGTACCCATTTCGTTTCGTCAGAACCTTCGACCCTTAATCGGAACATATCGGGACATTCCCAGACGCCACCATGGGCTCCCTGGCTTTTTCCAAACTCGCTAACCTTTTTCCATTCGCGAAGATTCTTGGAGTCCCATATTTGAAGATGGTCTCCGGCCACCAAAAGCATGGTCCATTGGTTGGCGATATCGTTCCAAAAAACTTTGGGGTCCCTGAAATCCTTAAACCCAGGGTTTCGGATTACCGGATTGCCTTCATATTTCGTCCAGGTATCGCCATTATCCAAACTATAGGCAATACCTTGGGTCTGGAAATCATCTGTACCTTCTTTTTCCTTTGCCATATCATGATACGTAAAAATTGCCACGAGGGGCGGATTTTCAAGCGATCCGAAGCCCGAAGTGTTGTTTTTATCCACCACTGCACTGCCAGAAAAAATCAAACCATTTTTATCGGGAAATAATGCAATTGGCTTATGTGTCCAGTGTACCAAATCAGCACTGGTAGCATGACCCCAATGCATAGGGCCCCATACAATATCATCAGGATAATATTGATAAAAAAGATGATAAATACCTTTGTTGTATACCAACCCGTTCGGATCGTTCATCCATTTTTCTTCCGGGGAAAAATGAAATTGGGGTCTAAAAGTTTCATTATAATTGGCGATCACGGCCATTTCGGGCAAACTTTCCGGTTTGTGTTCCTTATGCTTACAAGAGGACAAGATCATCAAAAGAATAAGGGTCGCCTGTATTATTCTCATATTCAAAGCTTTTAATGCCCTTAATGGGACTCCCCTAAAATACTATCTTTGTAGCTAGTTTATCGGATGATCATGAACTTTTTCTTGAAAATACTAATAATTTGCTTTGTTTCCTCGGCATGCATTGCCCAGAACAATATAGATAAAACATTGAAGAAATTCAATCGGGAAAGCGTTCCTTATATCCAACCAGAAGAATTGGTACCTCAACAAAATGCCATTATTTTGGATACAAGGGAAAAATCCGAATATGATGTTAGCCACCTTAAAAATGCCATTTGGGTCGGATATAAAAACTTTCAACTTGATTCAGTGATACCGAAAATTAAAAATAAGAAAAGCGAAATCGTGGTGTACTGCTCTATTGGGGTACGATCCGAGGATATTGGTGAAAAATTGATGAAAGCGGGCTATTCTGATGTCAAGAATCTTTATGGCGGCATTTTCGAATGGAAAAATAAAGGGTATCCCGTCTATGATAACCAAGAAAAAGAAACTGAGAAAATACATGCCTTTAGTAAGCATTGGGGCAAATTGCTGTTCAAAGGTGAGAAAGTCTACGGTGACGAAAACGGCGGCAAGGAAAGGTAGCATATAAGAGCATGCGGTAAACAGAAGACGGTTGAAGACAAAGTGATAAACACAACGCTTTAGAGCGTTCATTGCGAATCCTTCGGCCCGTAATCCTGCTTTATTTTGCCAAAACAAATCAAAAAGAAAAACGATACACTATGGGCATCCTACAAAATATGGGGGAGGAACAAGATGAAAAAGTCATTCATTTTAATTTGGTCGATTCGACCGACCTATTGCTTATTTTTACGCGCAATCCTGAACTGGGTCAGGTTAAAACCCGCTTAGCGGCTGATATCGGCGACAAGAATGCATTGGAAATATATCGGTTCTTAGTAGGTCATACCGCAGATATAACCCGTGATTTAGCGGTGCATAAACGCGTGTATTATTCTGAGGAAATTTGGAAGGATGATATCTGGGACACCGTAAATTTTCACAAAAGACTGCAGCATGGAAAAAATCTAGGGGAACGCATGGGCAATGCATTTCACGAGGGTTTTGCAGACGGATTTACCAAAATCTGTATAATTGGCAGTGATTTGTATGATTTGAGTCAAAAAGACATACGAAATGCATTTACGGCATTGGATCAAAATGACGTTGTGATCGGCCCGGCAGCTGATGGGGGTTATTACCTTTTAGGGATGAAAAAATGGAACGGGGAGGTCTTTAAAAACAAAAAATGGGGTACCGATACGGTTCTCGAAGAAACCCTAGCTGATCTATTGAATGAAAAAGTTACCTTGCTTGACGTTCGAAACGATATCGATATATATGAAGATATTAAGGACATTCAGGCGTTTCGTCCATTTTTAAAAAATTTATGAGGGTCACCAAAAAACAATTGGAAGAATCGGTCGATTATTTAAGGAACAAAGGATTTGACCGACCTCAAATCGGGATAGTGCTAGGGACTGGTCTTGGCAAATTGGTTGACGAACTAAAGAAACCCATAGTGGCCCATTACCACCACATACCGTTTTTCCCTTTGGCAACTGTAGAATTCCACTCAGGTAAACTCATTTTTGGGACCATGGCGGGCAAAAAAGTAGTGGTGATGGAGGGCAGGTTTCATCTCTATGAGGGGTATGATTTTTTGGATATAACCTATCCCATTCGTGTAATGCATCTCCTAGGTATCGAAAAATTATTCATCTCAAATGCAGCCGGAGCCATTAACCTTGATCATAAAAAAGGTGATATCATGCTAATAGATGACCATCTGAACTTGCAGGGTGGTTCCCCATTGGCGTTTAAAAATGTGGCCGAATTCGGTGACCGCTTCGTAGATATGTCCGAACCGTATGATATAGCAATGAGGCAAAAACTAAGAGCCATCGCCAAAAAAGAAGGGATCTCATTAAAATCGGGAACCTATGCTTCGGTCGTCGGCCCCCAATTGGAGACCAGGGCAGAATACCGTATGCTTAAGATATTGGGGGCCGACGCCGTAGGTATGAGCACCGTACCCGAAGTAATTGTTGCCAATCATTTACGTCTACCTATTGTAGCCGTATCGGTCATAACCGATGAATGCGATCCAGAAAATCTGCAACCAGTTGATATTCATGATATAATTAATGTTGCCCGGAAAACAGAACCAAAAATGATAAAATTATTTACCGAGTTGATCAAAGAAATCTGACAAAAGCGCTGCGTATTATTCAGAGGCAGTTTGTGTTGTAAAAAAGAAGCTGACTTAGCACCTAAAACGGGTCTTTCCTGTAATACGTGATAGATATTTTAGTCATAGACAGTCTTCAGCATTCATTTGACAATTTTTTATGAAGCGTGTTCAACCCCATATAAGCATTGTCATTCCCGTATTGAACGAGGGCGACACCATCGGAAATCTATTGACCTATTTGAATCAGCGCTCATTTGATAGGTCTTCACTGGAAGTGATTGTCGTAGATGGTGGCAGCACTGATAAAACCTTTAAAATAGCCGGCGAATTTAATGTGACCGTCCTCAAATCCCTGAAAGGACGAGCCAAACAAATGAACGCCGGTGCTAAAATCGCTTCGGCAAACATTTTATATTTTCTACATGCCGATACTTTTCCACCTAAAAACTTCGATAGCCTTATTCTCGACAGCGTAAAAAATGGGTCTTCCGTAGGCTGTTTTCGAATGCACTTCGATAGTGCCAGTCGGTTCCTGAGATTCTTCGCCTGGTTCAGTAGAATAAACCACCCTATATGCCGTGGTGGCGATCAATCGCTATTTATAACCCAAGAGCTATTTCTTCAGACCCAAGGATTCAACGAGAAATATTTGGTCTATGAAGACAATGAATTTATAGCGCGGTTATCAAGGAAAAATGATTTTAAGATACTTCCTGAATATGTTACCACATCGGCTCGTAAGTACAAGGCATTGGGAATGGTGCGTTTACAATACCATTTTGGGGTGATCCATTTTAAAAATTATATGGGGGCCGGCCCGGAACAATTACATGCATATTACAAAAAAAAGATAGGTTCACAACTTATCGTTCCTCAAAATCCAACAAAACCCCTTCGCTGATCCATTTGGCAAGAGCCTGGCGATTATCGGGGTCCAAGATTCGGCGTTGATCTTTTTTGTTCCTAATATTTCCGATTTCGATAAAGGTCATGGCCGGATGGGTCTTTTTAACTAAATATAGTGAAGTTCGATCTTCAAAAGTACCTGAATAGGTGCGATTGGGTTGGTATTGCCTGTACTTTTCCTCAAAGGTCCTATGGATGCTTTCGGCCAATCTTTTTCCATTTTTGCTATTTTCATGGTAGTAAAAAAAGACATCTATATTTTGGCCTGTACTTCGGCTATCGACATGGGTAACGATCAATCTTTGATATTTATCCTTGTTGCGGGCATACAGGCTGTTCACCACATTCACCCGTTGTTTCAATCGTGCGACTTGGTTCAGTGGAATTTCCTGATGGGGATACACGACCTCATCCCGATCCATCGGCAGAATCCG
>JALHST010000229.1 GCA_022865355.1 Maribacter sp.
AACCCGAACATTTATTTAGATTTCAATGCCATTGCGAAGGGATATGCCATCGATTGCCTAGCCAAGATGATGGACAACAAGGGGATCAAGAATTATTTATTGGAGGTTGGGGGAGAGCTCGTGGCCAAAGGTGAAAATGCCATAACGGAAAAACCATGGGTCGTCGGAATCGATGACCCACAAATCGAGGAGGGTCGTGCCCTGAAGATACTCATCCATTTAAAGGACAAAGCGTTGGCATCTTCGGGTAATTACAGAAAATTCAGGATCAACCCCAAAACAGGAACGAAATACGTGCATACGATAGATCCCAAGACTGGTTTTACAAAAGCCGGAAATACCTTGGGAGTTACCATTTTGTCGGATACCTGTGCCGAGGCCGATGCCTATGCAACGGCATTTATGGCGATGGATCTAGACGATGCCCTCAAGCTCCTAAGCGAGGAAAAACAAATAGAAGGATATATCATCTACCTAGATAGTAATGGACAAACCCGGGAATTTATGACTACCGGCTTTAAGGCCTTGGTGGTGCAATAGGCTTTTATTTCCGAACCAAAGGGATGATTTCGCCTTTTGCCAAACGATATCGTTCTATTTCATCCGAAGATAATTCTACCGTATAGTCAACCTCCTCGACGATAAAGCCCACGGCACGAAGCTTATCGAAATAATCCCTGCCATAGATGCGTACGTGATCATATTGTCCGAAAATTTTGGCGCGTTCTTTTTTATCGACAATCGAATGGTCCTCAAAAGTTGCTTTTCTATCTAGGTCTTGGGGAATCTGCAATATTCCCCATCCGCCCGGCCTTAGAACGCGAAATAATTCTTGCATGGCCTTGGTGTCATTCGGGATATGCTCCAAGACATGGTTACAAAGAATCACATCAACTGAATTTGTCTCGAAGGGCAGATTGCAAATATCGGCCTTAATATCAGCCAAAGGGGAGTTTAGATCCGTGGTGGTATAGTCGAGGTTGGCCAACTTTCTAAATCGTTTGTAAAAAGCCTGTTCGGGGGCAAAATGCAAGACTTTTAAATGCGCGGTAAAAAAATCGGTTTTGTTTTTTAAATAGAGCCACAATAGACGATGACGCTCTAGCGAAAGTGTAGACGGGGATAAAACGTTTTCCCTGGGTTTCTCATAGCCATAGGGCAAAAAACTCTTGAACCGTTTACCATCAATCGGGTCTGTATATTGGGAGCCCTTGTACAACAGTATCAAAAAGGGTCTGGCCCAATAGCTTAATTTTATAAGAATTGGTCTTGGGATCGTATTGAGGATGTGTTTGAAGAATTTCTTCATCTTATGGGGGGTCTACAACTGTAGTTTCCGCTGCCTAAATTCCTTTTCTTCATCGCTCACAATGCCCAATGCGTCATAGATATATTGAAACGTCGATAAAAGTTCGGGCTTCCCGTTAACGATGGCTACGTTGTGCTCGAAGTGCGCACTTGGTTTTCCATCGGCGGTCAGTATGGTCCAACCATCCTTTAGTTGCTTAATGTTTTTCGTTCCCATGTTGATCATCGGTTCGATGGCGACGACCATTCCCTCGACGAATTTTTTACCCCTGCCGCGTTTACCATAATTGGGCATTTCAGGGCCTTCATGTAATTTGGTGCCAAGGCCGTGACCTACGAGCTCGCGAACGACCCCATATCCATTGTTTTCACAATGGCTTTGAATGGCAAAGGCCACATCGCCGACACGATTGCCAACCCGAAATTGTCGCATACCCAGATAGAGCGACTCCTTGGCGACCCTTAATAATTTTTTGGTTTCATCAGCTACCTCACCTACCTCGAAGGTATAGGCGTGATCCCCATAGAACCCATTTTTTAAAGAGCCACAATCAACTGAAATAATATCCCCTTCCTTGAGGGGTTCGTTTGTGGGTATCCCATGCACTATTTGGGCATTGGGACTGATATTGAGCGTATTTGGAAAGCCGTACATCCCCAAAAAACCGGGCTTGGCGCCATGTGCACGAATAAATTCCTCGGCCAATTTATCTAAATGTAATGGGTTGGCCCCGGGTTTGATCTCGGCAGCCAACATACCCAAGGTTTTTGAAACTACCAAGGCGCTTTCACGCATGAGTTCTATTTCTTCGGGCGTTTTGATTTTTACCATAGTTGGCAAAGGTAAAAAAATTAGGACACGTAGCTTAAATCAATGATTTACGTGTCATTACTTTTGGTTGTGGCAGCCCCATAAGCTTAAGAATCGTAGGGGCCACATCACCCAATACGCCGTTTCGAATTTCTTTAAGATCTTTATCCACCAAAATGATGGGAACTGGATTCGTGGTGTGCGCGGTATTTGGGCTTCCGTCGGGGTTGATCATCGTATCACAATTGCCGTGATCCGCGATTACCAAGGTAGTATATCCATTTTCCAAGGCCGTTGAAATTACCGAATCCGCACAACTATCGACGGTCTCACATGCCTTTATGGCTGCCTTCATATCGCCCGTGTGCCCGACCATATCCGGATTGGCGAAGTTGAGGCAAACAAAGTCGACGTCACCTTTTTTTAGTTCCGGGATGATGGCATCGCGAATTTCATATGCGCTCATTTCGGGTTGTAGATCATAAGTGGCGACTTTTGGAGACGGACATAGAATACGCTTTTCACCTTCAAATGGGGCCTCCCTACCCCCGTTGAAGAAGAAGGTCACGTGCGGGTATTTTTCGGTTTCAGCGATTCGAATTTGTTTTTTGTGCGCTTTCTCAAGAACCTCCCCTAGGGTTTCTTTGATATTATCCTTATCGTAAACAACATGGATGCCTTTAAAGGTTTCGTCATAATTGGTAAGGGTCACATAATAGAGCTTTAATTTATGCATGTTCAACTCATGCATGTCGGCTTGGCTCAAAACTTGCGTGAGTTCCCTGCCGCGATCGGTTCTGAAATTAAAGAAGATGACTACGTCGTTTTCCTTAATTTCGGCCACGGGCTTTTCATCTGCGCCGATCATCACGATCGGTTTGATAAATTCATCGGTAATTCCCGCCTTATAACTTTTTTGCATCGTCTCGGCAATATGGGTCGATTTTTCACCGATACTGTTTACCAAAAGATCATAGGCAAGTTTGACCCGTTCCCATCTTTTGTCCCTGTCCATTGCATAATACCTGCCGACTACCGTAGCCAATCGTGTCTTTTTATCAGCACAATACTTCTTCAAATCTACCAAAAATGCCAAGCCGCTTTTTGGATCTACGTCCCTGCCGTCGGTAAAAGCATGAACATACATTTTTTGCAACCCAAAATTTTCCCCGGCGGCAATGAGTCCCTTCAAGTGGGAAATATGGCTATGCACACCGCCATCGCTCAGCAATCCTAAAAAGTGTACCGCCTTGTTGTTTTCTTTGGCATATAAAAAAGCATCCTTCAGTACTTTTTCATCTTTCAGGGTATGTTCTTTCACCGCTAAATTAATCTTCGCCAAATCCTGGTAAACAATCCTTCCTGCACCCAGATTCATGTGTCCTACCTCACTATTCCCCATTTGTCCTTCCGGTAAACCTACATTCATACCATCGGTCCGCAAATCGGCATTGGCATATTTTTTATAAAGGGAATCTACGAACGGGGTGTTCGCATTATCAATGGCCGATACTCTCGGATCCGGGGATTTTCCCCAGCCATCCAAAATCATCAATATCACTTTTTTATGCATTGTATTCATGTTCTTTAGTCCCCAAAAATAGGTGGATCTCCTTACTTTAACTAGATTTTTCGCAGGGTTTTTCCAATGAAGTACATTAATTTTCAATCGTTTAAGGAAATACCCGCTAATTATGTTAAACTTTAGTTATTTAACTGTTAATCCTGAAACAAAGTGCTATAGGCGACGTCTATAAGTATATAATCAAAATTTATTCATCAATCAAAGCTGGATTTTTTTCAGCATAAAATCAATTCATCATGAAAAAAACAGTCTTAACACTGACCGTAGCGTCTTTGCTATTGGTTACTTCGGCATGTTATGCCGAACGGAATGGGAATCGGTACGATCCGGATCGCATCAATTGGGCGACCCCTATTGAAATAAGTTCTTTTTGTAAGGCCATTATGCAAGGGGATATTGAAACCGTTAAAAGCCTAATAGTCTTAGGTGAAGATGTGAACCGAAAATCGGTCGGAAAGACTCCTGCCATCTTTGCAGCGCGCTACAACCAGGCCGAGATATTAAAAGTGCTGATCGATAATGGGGCAGATTTGACCATTCGCTGTGACCGCGGTTTTACGATCAAAAAACATGCAGAGCTGTCAAATGCGAAAGAGGTACTCACCCTGCTTGAAGAAGTCATGTGAAGCGCAAGTAACGATATTCATCAATCATTTTACACACAGTCATTGAAAATGAAAACCCGTTTCGATCATAGGATCGAAACGGGTTTTTAATTGGTCATTTTATCCCACCTATAGTGTTCAAGTAAAAGAGCGAACCAACGATCAATTAAAATTCAAATCCGTTTAGGGCCCTATCTGTAAGGGCATAAGCCGCCATCAAAAGCATAGCGGCACAGAAGTAAGAGTATACTTTTAAAAGTATGACTACGAATTCAGGTTTGCAACCTTCAAATGCTTCTAGATAAAGACTTCTAAAATGTAACAGTGTTCCCATATAGTTCCATTTAAAAAATTATAAATCAAAGCTATAATGGTTAAATTTGAGGCAATTGGAAGATTTCAGGAGCTTCAAATATAGCCAAATATCTATGAAAACCTATTTTATCGGTTGTATTTAACACGGTAAAACCGCAATCGTGGATAAACGGCCAATAAAATCGATATTCAGCTTAAAAAGGGAAAAATAACGACAGGGGTTTCTTGTAAAATCAGTTTGAATCAATGATTCGGTAGTTGTAAGAATTGCAACAGCAATATTAACCTCTACTGGCCCTTGTACTTAATGATGGCTTCCTTGATTTTTTCGATGCGATTCTTGGGATCTGGATGGGTACTTTGAAACTCAGGTACCCGATTAGGCCCAGAAGAAGCTTTAAGGATTTCCATTACTTTGATCATTTCATAGGGATCATAGCCCGATTGTATCATAAAGAGAACGCCTAGGTCATCACTTTCCAACTCATCGCCCCGGCCATTTTTCAATAGGGTGTTTTGGCCGATGCTTCCCACGATATCACCGGCATCTGCCCCGACCGAAGCACCCATGGATATGGTTTTCCAAAAATCACCTTCGGCGATACGTTCGGCTGAATGTCTGCCGATAACATGGCCGATCTCGTGTCCCAAAACCGCTGCCAATTGGGCCTCATTCAGTTGTTTGAATAGGGCATAGGTGATAAAGACGGGGCCACCCGGTAAAGCAAACGCGTTGATGGTTTGGTCATCGGCCAGAAGATGAAATTCATATTGATAGGGGGTTTCGCGTGCGATGCTGTTTTGGACTAGCCGGTTACCCACTTGGTCTACACGGCCCTGGAGATTTTGATCAGGGTAGAGGCCCCCAAATTCACGTGCAATTTCAGGCGCACTTTGCAGCCCGATCGCAATTTCCTGTTCCGGTGACATATTAATCGTCTGTACCCGTCCGGTATACGGGTTCTCTTCCTTGCTGCTGCACCGTTGAATAAAGGCAAACGCCACAATGGCCAAACCAATAAAAATTCGGATTTTCCAACTACTTCTTCTCATGTTCGTTTTGAATCGATGCGGATCTCAAGATACGAAAGGCTTATAAAAGTTCTGTATTAATATCTAAAATATTGTTCTGGATATACGATCTGATAAATCCCGTCGTAAAATATTCGGATCCCGTTAATTCTTCTTCTTTCAATAACCTAAGGATATTCTTTTTTCGGAAGGCCGTCAACATGGGAATGGATATTGGGGCATAGCTATAATGCCAAGGCTCATATTTAAAACCTTTGCGCTTGGGTTCCTGGGTGTAGACCAAGTAGAAATTAAATTTTTCGGAGTTGGTATCCATCCAATTCTTAAAAGCCTCGTAGGGTCCGCCAGTCTCAAATTTTTCGGGGACTAAGACATCCCCTTCTACTTTACGATACCCATCAACGATATCCGCATCGGTACCCCAATGATGTCTACTGGTACCCGGGATGGTAGAATATTCGATGATCTTGTCGATTGCGGCCACCGGCTTCATTCCCTCTTCGTCGGTGTACTGCTGGTATTTTCTTTCCCAAATTTGCTCTTGACGGTCAAAACTGCGATAACTCGAAACTATTTTTAGATCGATGCCATCACTATAAGCCGCTTTTTTCATTTCCAAAAAAGCTTCGTAGGCTTCTTTCCGTAGGTTGATTCCATCACCATACAGTTTAATATCCGCCTTACCCATAAGTTCGTCAGTAGTGTATTCTTCTTCCTGAAAAAATGGGGAATGGGGCAAGACCCCAATGGCCAAACTAGCGATACCACTTCTTTTTATGAATGTTCTTCGTTGCATGCGTTTGTTATCTTAGTCTATAAAAACTTAAATTGTTGTAATACAAAGATACTGCCAAATGCTATTATTTGACCTTAAATCGAAAATTGAATCATCGAAAAGGAGGAGCTGAACCTAAAGATAATCAATAAATTGCCGAGGTAAAATTTACCGATGGGGTTGCAAGACTGTACTGTGAATGAACCTGCCTTAAGGTTTGATCAATTCTTTTCATTCGTAGATATATAAAGATATCCTTGGTGTTTTTGTCGTAGGTCATTGAAGGTAATAATGTAAAAATAGATGCCCGAA
>JALHST010000230.1 GCA_022865355.1 Maribacter sp.
GGATATTCCTTTGAGGACACGCTTGCCGAGACGACCGCAAAGGTGCATCGTGCCTCGGCCCCATCAGAGCTAAAAATTACCGATATGCGGTATGCCTTGACCGGAGTTATGGGGGGGACCGCCATCATTCGGATCGATACCAATCAGGGAATACATGGTCTGGGGGAAGTTCGGGATGCCGCCGATGTTCGCTATGCCCTCATGTTGAAAAGTAGAATTTTAGGGGAAAATCCGTGTAACGTCGAAAAAATATTCAAGAGCATCAAACAATTTGGAGGCCCTGCACGTCAGGGTGGTGGCGTCTGTGCGGTAGAGATGGCGCTTTGGGATCTTTGCGGAAAAGCCTATAACGTACCAGCATGGCAATTGCTGGGCGGTAGATACCGCGATACCGTAAGGCTGTATGCCGATACCCCGGAGGCCAGTTCCCCGGAAGAACAACAACGACTGATCAATTTTAGGGTGAACGAACAAGGGTACACCTGGTTAAAAATGGATGTTTCCATTGGTGAGCTCAATGGAATACCGGGGACCATTGTCAATGGGAAATTTTGGGAGGATAAACAGGGGAATCTGAATCAGTGGGGGGATCGCCGAAATTTTATGTCCTACGGAAATACAGCGCATCCTTTTACACAAATTCAAATAACCGAAAAAGGTTTGGAGCATCTTCAACAACTCGTTGAGAATGTCAGGAACATGGTAGGGTACGAAATCCCACTTTCAACCGACCATTATGGGCATTTTGACTTGAACAATAGTATACGTTTGGCCAAGTCATTGGAAAAATATAGACTTGCATGGTTCGAAGACATGGTGCCATGGCAAGATACCGAACAGTGGAAAACGATTACCGAGGCCATCGAAACCCCAACTACGACCGGAGAGGATATCAACTACCTAGATAACTTCAAACCCTTGATACACAATCGGGCCGTTGATATTATACATCCGGATCTTGCCACCTCGGGAGGCCTTTTAGAAACCAAGCGGATCGGGGATTATGCTGAGGAATACGGGATAGCAATGGCCATGCACCAAGCGGGAACCCCGGTTTCCTTCATGGCCAATGTGCATTGTGCGGCAGCGACCCAAAACTTTCTTGCCCTTGAGCACCATTCGGTAGACCTGCCCTGGTGGGAGGACCTAGTGACTTTGACCGGGGGCGGAAAAATGATCGACAAAGGCTTTGCCCCTGTACCTCTTACCGCTCCAGGACTCGGCATCGAACTGAATGAAGAAGTGGTCAAAAAACATTTGGATTCAAGGGACAAAAGCTTCTTTAAGCCCACGGAAGAATGGAACGAATTGAGGTCACATGATAGAACCTTTAGTTGAAATACAGAGGTCGTATCTCAAAATAATTGAGTAAAATTTTAACCGCTAATTAGGTAAGTTATGAATGCAAGAATGGTTTTTACGCTAGTATGTATCTGTTTTATTTTTAATGTCCGGTCCCAGGATGTGGGCGCCTCACCTGCGTATATCAAGGAACTTACAGCTTCATGGCAAGGGGAACGATTTCCCGATGGGCGGCCAAGGGTTTCGGACGCCCTTTTAAAAAGATTGAAAAATATACAAGTGGAAGAGGCATGGGGTTACCTCAGGGGCAAAGGCTACCAAAACCAATACGAAGGCAATTGGGAAATATTGCACCCCGATAGTGTTATGACCGGAAGAGTAGTGACCGCTCAATATATGCCCTTACGGCCTGATTATCAGCAATTGATAAAGCGAGTGGGGGGCATGGAAAACAGGGATACCATCGGAGGCAGTAATTCTTGGCCGATTGAGATATTAAAATCGGGTGATGTGTATGTTGCAGATGGGTACGGACGTATTGTCGACGGGACACTTATAGGATCTAATTTGGGGAACGCCATCTATGCCAATTCGGGGAATGGGGTCATTTTCGACGCAGGGGTTCGTGATGTGGCCGGGCTGCTCGAAATCAAAGGTTTTAATGGATGGTACCGAGGCGCCGATCCTTCCTATCTGCAACAAGAAATGCTGACCGCTATCAATACCCCGATCCGCATCGGTAGGGTTACGGTACTTCCAGGAGATATCGTCCTGGCCAATCGACATGGGACGGTATTCATACCGGCACATTTGGTCGAAAAATTGGTGCTATCCTCAGAAGTTGTCGGCCTAAGGGATCAATTCGGGTTCCAACGACTTCGGGAAAAAAAATATACCCCAGGACAAATCGATACGCGTTGGACGGATGAAATCAACGCTGATTTTAGGAACTGGATCCAAAAATACCCTGAGGATAAACTTCCCATGACACGAAAGGAGTTGGAATCGTATTTAAATGAACAAAAAAATTAAGGATGCGTTCTTCTCTATGGCAGGAGCTGAATTTCTTAGGTAGTCGTAAATTTTGGTAATGTAACGCGTATTCAAGAGCGTGCCGCCAAAACCTTAATTCTTTAAGGCCAGTAATGACCGTGAGATACTTCTAAAATAGTATTCAGTTGGGTCTTAAAACATAAACGAATACACGATATGAAAAAGCTAAGGTATTATTTAATGGTATGCACCCTGAGTGGATTGACGCTTTCTGCCCAAACTTTTAACAAATCGCCGGAAAGCGCAGAGGACAGTACCCAGGTTGTCAGGGTCATTGAGGCCCTTAGTAAAGCGATGGTGAACCGGGACAGTAACTCCTTGGAAAATTTGACTTTAGATGGAATGACCTACGGGCATTCAAGTGGGAAAATTGAAACTAAGGACGAATTTATTGACGAAGTGGTCAACGGGCTATTTGATTTTATTTCGATCGAACCTTCGGAACAGACCATCTATGTCCTAGATGATACGGCGGTGGTACGACATATTTTCAATGCCCAGGCAACGAATGATGGTACGCCTGTGACTATTAGGATCGGTAACATGATGGTGTTGAAAAAACAGCACGATCAATGGAAAATCTTGGCCCGACAGGCCTATAAGTTATAAAACGAATGAACGTAATTCAAGCACACCAATCATGAACATCCATCGTTCACCAAACCACTTACTATTTTGAAAAAAATTAATATTTTTTCTATATCCATAGGTCTTTCCGTGCTGTTGGCCGGAATCATTTTGGTAATGATACTTATGGGCAATTTGGACAAAGCCGGACCCCTCTGTATTGCCTTTTTTTTCGCCTTGGCACTTGGGTTCAGCGGTTATAAGGCACTGAACGGAATCGTCTTTACAACGATGATATTTGCAGGGGTCACAGTGGCGCTCTACTATCCCCAATATTTCATACAAATCGGTGATTTTAAGCTGACGGCGCTTATCATACCACTTATTCAAATTATTATGTTCGGGATGGGGACGGCCATGAGCATCAAGGATTTTTCAGGTATTTTTAAATCTCCTAAAGGGGTTTTTGTAGGCGTCACGGCGCAATTGGGGATTATGCCGATTATGGGATTTATTTTGGCCAAAGTGAGTAATTTTCCGCCTGAAATTGCGGCGGGCATCATTTTGATTGGATGTTCCCCGAGTGGAGTGGCCTCGAATGTCATGGCCTATTTGGCCAAGGCCAATTTGGCCTTATCGATCACCATTACCTCGATTTCTACCCTGCTCGCCCCTTTTCTGACCCCCTTGCTAATGAAATTGCTGGCCGGGGAATTTGTCGAGATCGATATATTGGCGATGATGTGGAGTATCGTAAAAATGATACTATTGCCTATAGGGGCCGGATTACTTTTCAACAAACTGCTTGGGGAAAGGGCAGAATGGCTTAACAAACAGATGCCATTTCTATCGATGTTGGGCATTGGGGTAGTCATTACTATTATTACCGCTGCAGGCAGGGATAGTCTTTTGGAAATAGGGGGCATTTTGATGTTGCTGGTGTTCGTACATAATGTGTTCGGTTACTTTCTAGGGTATTGGTATGCTCGTCTCTTGCGGCTTACAGAACAAGATGCCCGGACTATTGCGATAGAGGTGGGAATGCAAAATGGGGGCCTTGCCTCGGGGATTGCCAATTCCTTGGGAAAATTAGCTACCATGGGACTTGCCCCGGCCGTATTCGGGCCACTAATGAATATAACCGGATCGATTTTGGCTTCCTATTGGCACAGCAGGCCACCCCTTCAAAAGGAGGCAAAACTCGCTTCGTAAAACAATGCTTGGGTAAAAATCTTTCTTCTATGCGCTTTCCCAGAGTTCTTGTATAGCATGCAGATCTTTTCGCATGGCCCTAAAGACGTCCTCTTTTGGCAGGGTCAATACACGGGCACCTGCTTCCGCACCGCCTAAGGCATATTCCATATGCAAGATCACCGGAACATTGATTTGATACTCCTTTAGAATCTTAAAATAGTTATGAAAATCTACCATCCCCTCGCCGATTGGGGTATTTACTATGGTCCATTTCCCCCCTACTAGCTCCCATTTAAAATCCTTTAGTACAAGGGTCTTCATTTGGTGCTTGATGAGTCGTAGGCCATTTTCCCATGATAAGCCGCCTTCCACGGTGGCATGGCGAATGTCGTATTGCACTCCGAAATAGACGGGATCGGCAGTTTCCAATAATTGGGCAACTTCCCATAACGAAGCCCCGATCTTCAACCCGGCATGGTTTTGATAGCATCCAATAATACCGATAGTTCTGTTTAAATGGGAGAGGTCTTCAACTTCTTTTGCATAATGATGAACAGAATCCTGCATCAATACCCCGGGGCGATAATCGAACCAGTTGGCGCGGTAATGTGTGATGCCTTCAAGGGCGGCCGCAGTTAGTACGGCCCGGTCTAATTCATTCTTGGCATTTTCGACGGCCGTAGTCATCAGTACACAATTTGAACCCCCTTTTTTAATATCCTCGATGGCCCTGGGTAATTCCTCTTTCACCCTCTCAGGTGCTACATGCCCGTTGGGTCTCACTGTAAGGTCGATGCCGGCAAAACCAAGATTCGCGGCTACTTCGCCCGCCGCCCGATAGTCTAAAAACTGAAGATGTTTCGAAAATATATGTATCGGTAATTTAAGATTGGTTTGGTTGCCAGACCATATTGGGTTTCCCGTACTTAAAAGCGGAACCGCCAGGGCCGATAGCGACGTGTTCTTGAGAAAGTCTCTTCTAGTGTATTTTTTCAAAAAGAGGATGCTTTAAAAATTAAACAAAATTGTAGCGGGTCATTCGAACTATTGCCGGTCATATACCAAGGTAGAATTCACCGTACCCCCTTGAAAGGTATCGGCTGTTTTTTCAATGATTAATTTTTTGCCCTTTTGAGATGATTTCCATATATCAATCCCTTTTCTTTCAACGGTATGCCCCGCAAAATTAAATTTCACTAATGAAGTGACGGTCAATTTATCCCTGCTGTCCGACCAACTGGCATGCTGGATGCGGGGTGCGTTAAACACAACCGTTTCATTGTCGGTTCCATCTGTTTTCAACAACTGTTTGTTTACCTCGTCATCCCCCCATTCGACCAATGCATAGGTCGCTATGGCCAAAGCGTCGTCAAATTGTATGATGTTCATTTTATAGGGAGTGCTTGCAGGACCATTCATTCGAAGCTCACTTTCTGACTCATTCAGCACCCACAAGCCTGAAAAATCGAGGTCGGTCTTAAAATACAATTCAGGCAGATTGGAAGCGACGCGCAGAGGATTTGATATTTTTTGATAGGCCAAATCTTCCAAGAATAGCACACGGTCACTATTGAGATACGAATCGTATTGTTTTTTAGGAGTGCCTCTGGCCATCCCTGACCAGATAACGTAAAAGGTCCAATCGGGTTGGCTTTCGAACACCTCTAAGGTGGGGGGTACGCCTACTTCGCCCAAGGCCAATGGTTTTCCTTTTGCCAATGATTTAAGATCCGTGTAGTATTCGGCGTTAAAATCGCTGCCATACACATCAAGGGAAACCACATCTAAATAGTCATTCCCCGGATAATAATATTCAAATTCCCTTCCCGCTTTACTGGGCCGGTCGACACTCCACATCCATACCAAGTTCCTCAGCTTATGATGTTTTACAAAACGGTCGAAAAGCTGTCGGTAAAGGCGTTCAGTGGTAAATTTTCCAGCATACCGACCTCCCCACCAAAACCAATCGCCGTTCATTTCGTGGTAGGGTCGCCAAAGGACAGGGACATGGGCATCCTGCAATTGTTTAAGGTACTTGGCGATTTCATCAACTTGCGCGATCCACTTTTTATAGATGGGGGTCCCTTTGGTGAGTACATCTTCAAATTGTTTTTCCAACAGTTTACCCTGTACACTGGCAAGTGCCGTCGAATCATACCCTGGTACCGGTTGAAAAGTGATGGGCTCGTCTGCGGTGGGGGGTACCGCATGCCAACACAGGGTAATGATAGCGCCTTTTTTGTATTGTTGTATGGCTTCCTCAACAATAGCGGGCCTGGACAAATAGGAATCCTTATCGTCCGCTACCGAGAAACCAAAATCCTGGCTCCAGACTGTCGGTGTTTTACCTATATAATCAGAGGCGAACTCTGAATTTCGTGCCCTGGATACCGGAAAATTATGTTGCCCTGATAATATATGGTTACCCCTTATGCTATAAAGCAATTGTAGGAGGGCTACCGCTTCGGGGGAGGCTTTTGGAGTTACAGGTTTTGGATCTTGGCCAATAAGTGAATTGCTCAAAAATAATAGCAGTAAAAGACCCTTTTTTAGCTTCATAGGGAAGTATATTATCGTTTTTTTTAAGAAGACCAAGTTGTACATCGGTTACAGTTATTATTCAATAACGACCCAATGCTAGACCCATCATCAAAAGTTTTTTTGTAGAGATAGCGTCGATTGCCCGACCTACTGGCTACATCGTGCAATTTTATGATTCACGAATGTATCACAATGTAAGAAATAAAGATTATTTTTAAAGCTCCATGAAATAAATCGATGCAACCATCACCTGGTTTTTGGGCAGGATTTCTATATTTCTAAAACATTAATGAATAAACAATAAGAATAAATTTGAAAATGAAAAGAAGAAAGTTTATGTATTCGGCGATGGCAGCGGGTGCCCTGCCCATGGCATCGTTTAGCCAACCTTATAATCTGGCAAAGGACGCGGAAAAAGAATGGTATGAAGTACGTACGTACGAGGTCAAGTTTGGAGGCAACCAACAATTTTTAAAAGATTATTTGTTAAAAATACTCGGCCCGGCCCTGCTTCGAGCAGGCGCGAATAATTATCGGCTCTTTGGCGAATTGGGAAATTCTGATCCGACGAAACTTTGGTTTATAATTGCGTATCCCAATGGAGAGGCTTTCTTAAAAGCCCAAAACGCACATAATGATGAAGCGTATCGGGGTGCGGCAGAGGAATATAATGCGTTGCCTCAATACCAAACCTTATACAATCGCTTTTCTTCTTCCCTGCTTTTGGCCTTTGATGGCATGCCTAAAATGATGGATCCCGTTGAGGGTGCTTCTTTATTTGAATTACGCACCTATGAGGGGTATAGTGAGGATGCGGTGCGACGTAAGATAAAAATGTTCAATGAAGGGGAAATCGATATTTTCTTGCAGACCGGCCTGCACCCGGTATTTTTTGGGGAAATGATTGTCGGTCCCTATCGCCCATGTTTGACCTATATGATTAATTTTAAGGATATGGAAGAACATGATGCCAATTGGAAAAGTTTCAGTGCCCATCCTGAATGGAAGCGGATGAGCGCCCTGGATGAATATGCCAATACGGTATCGAATATTAGAAAAGTATTTTTAAAACCTATTTGATTTTAAAACAATAATCTACAGAATCATGATTGTATTATCAAAGTTAGCAAGTGGCATTAGAAAAGTAAGTATTTGTGGGTTTTTGACCGCAGCTTTCGTAACAGGGTGTAAGGAGGAACCCAAAAGTTTGGATACGGTTTCCGTTCTTGAAATGAGTCCTAACAATGCCGGCCTAAAGGTTCCTGAGGGTTTTGGCGTTATCGTAGTGGCAGACTCACTGGGAAAACCTCGCCATATTGCCGTGAACAGCCAGGGTGGTATCTATGTTAAATTAAGTGAGCCGGTCGATGGAAAGGGAATATTGTATCTGGAGGATACCAATGGAGACGGAATTGCGGACACAAAACAAGGTTTTGGCAATTATGGGGGCACCGGTATCTATATAGCAGATAATCACCTGTACGCTTCCTCTAACGAGCAAGTTTTTGGATATGCCTTGGATGCTGACGGGAAGGTTAAAAATCCCACGACGCCCGATACCTTGGTAACTAATTTGATAGCCCGCGGAGCGCATGAATCCAAATCACTTACCGCTGATGGGGCGGGTAATCTTTATGTCAATATCGGTGCCTATTCGAACGCATGCCAGGTGGAGGATCGAAAGGTGGGTTCTCCGGCCATGATGCCCTGTACCATACTTGATTCGGCAGGGGGCATCTGGCGTTTTAGGAACGATAAAATGAATCAGTCCTATGGTGATGGGGTTCGGTTCGCCACCGGTCTTAGAAATGTGGTGGGATTGGATTGGAATACCGAAGTAAATAAATTGTTTGTCACACAACATGGTAGGGATATGTTATACAGTCTGTACCCAGAACTATATGATGTCCAAACATCTGCCAATCTTCCTGCAGAAACCCTCTATGAGCTTGAGGAAGGCGATGACGCCGGGTGGCCTTATATTTATTATGACCAAATACAGAAAAAAAAGATACAGGCACCTGAATATGGTGGTGATGGTAAGAAAACAGGCGGTGAGAATGCCATCGATCCCGTAGTGGCCTTCCCGGCCCATATGGCACCGAACGCCTTACTCTTTTATACGGGCGATATGTTCCCGGAACGGTATAAGAATGGTGCGTTTATTGCCTTCCATGGCTCTTGGAATCGCGCCCCGGAGCCACAAATGGGTTATATGGTGGCTTTTGTGCCTTTTTTAAATGGTAAGCCGAGTGGAGACTGGGAGGTTTTTGCGGATGGTTTTTCTGGTTTGCAAGAAGTGCTTTCTCCCAACGATGCCGCGCACAGACCCACCGGATTGGCGCAAGGGCCCGACGGCTCCTTATATGTTTCCGATGATTCCGGTGGTACCTTATTCAGGATTTTCTATAACAAGAAATAAAGGGCTGGCCTTTTAATGGGTTGCTGCGCGAGGAAGAATGACAAAGCCGATGGCGACTTGGGAGATACTATTATTTGGGCCGTGTGAAAGTCGACGAAGTTGTAAGAAATCGAATCGGATGAAAACGAATACGAGTTAGCAATCTCGAATCAATCGAATAAAATATTCTATGGAATATAGAACATTGGGGGAAACCGACCTTAAGGTTTCGGTGATTACGTTCGGTGCCTGGGCGGCCGGAGGTTGGATGTGGGGCGGTAGTGATCGAAAAGCGGCTGTCGAAGCCATTCGGAGCGCATATGACCTCGGGGTTACCTCGATCGATACGGCACCTATTTACGGGCAAGGGGCGAGTGAGGACATTGTTGGCGAAGCCATTCGGGATTTGCCCCGTCACCAAGTCCAAATCCTAACAAAATTCGGAATGCGTTGGGATGTCGTCAAAGGGGATTTTGCCTTTCACAGCAAGGACAACCAAGGCAATGAAATCGATATTTACCGCTATGCCGGCAAGGAAAGCATCAAAAAGGAAGTAGAGGATAGCCTGAAACGATTGGGCACGGATTATATTGATCTATATCAGATCCATTGGCCGGAAAGTACCACGCCCATTCAGGAGACCTTTGAGGCGGTGGCCGAACTTATTAAAGAGGGAAAGGTGCGATATGCCGGCGTTTGTAATTACAATGTGGCCCAAATGCAGGAGGCCGAAAAATATGTGAAGCTCGTCTCGAATCAAGTACCTTTTAGCATGGTGAACCGTGGTATCGAAAAAGAAGTTGTCCCGTATTGCATGCGTCACAAAAAATCAATTTTGGCGTATAGCCCGCTGGAAAGAGGCCTATTAACGGGTAAAATGAAACCTGGACAAAAGTTTGCGGAAGGCGATCATAGGGCTAAAAATCCGTTTTTTACTGACGAAAGCATCATCAAAACGAATTCGTTTTTAGATAAGATAAGACCACTGGCAGTTAAAAAAGAGGCGAGTTTGGCACAATTGGTATTAAAATGGACGATAGAACGCCCCGGAATAACGATTGCTTTGGCAGGGGCCCGGAATGCGGAACAGTCCGTTCAAAATGCGAAAGCCATCGATATTCGACTTTCAGTGGAAGAAATCGAGTTTATCAATTTCGAACTAGGAAAGATTTCAAAATAGCGGACATAATCTCCAGGCTTGAATCTATAGGACAGGAAGCAGCCTTTTTTCAAACGACCTGATTGCTCATTTTTTCTCCTCTACAATATTGAATGATGTTCAGGGCCGCAAGACGCGACATCTCGTTGCGCGCTTCCAAGGTCGCCGAACCAATATGGGGTGAAACGGCCACATTTTCCATAGATAATAAGGGATTATCATATTTCATCGGTTCGGGGTTGGTAACATCCAATCCGGCCCCCCATATTACCTGATTCCGCAATGCGTTGATCAGGTCATCTTCATTATGAATTCCGCCTCTGGCCGTATTTAAAAAGATGCTGGAAGGTTTCATCATGCCAAAAGTTCTTTCATTGAACTTTTCCGCGGTTTCGGGCGTTAGGGCGCAATGAACCGAAACGATGTCACTTTGTCGGAGCAGTTCATCAAAAGAAACGTAGGTCGCCCCTACCTCCTTCTCGGCCAGAACATTGCGCGAACGGTTGTGGTATAGCACGTTCATCCCGTAGGCACCTCTGCAACGGGCGGCAAATGCCGTTCCGATACGTCCCAATCCAAAAATACCCACGGTCAATCCCTTTAATTCCCTGCCCAAATGGGCTTGAGGCCGAAATGCACCCCATTCATCGGCGATTATTTTTTTATGCATAAAAAATAGCTTGCGCGATACGGCAAGTAGTAGGGCAAAGGCGATATCGGCCGTAGCTTCGACCATGGCATACGGTGTATTCGCGACCAGAATACCCATTTCATTGGCTTTCTTTACATTGATGTTGTCATAACCCACGGCATACTGCGAAATCAACTTGAGTTGTTGGTTACGGCTTAGAAAATCGCTGTTGATCTGATACGGACTTGCGGAAAGGAGTATATCATGTTTCTGGGTCGCTGCTAAAAGTTCCTCATGGGTCATCAGGTCATCGTTTTCCCAAACGGTTACCTCAAGCCCTTCCTTGCGGAGCATATCAATACCTATTTTAGGGATGTTTAATGATACCAAAACTTTCATGTATATTTTATTTTGAATAAAAAATCAGCATACAGGTGATTATAGCCAGTGGAACCAATTTCTTGACCAATAGCGATGCATACATTGAAAGTTCTATCAATTTGTTGAAATGACCAAATGTAATTTTGATTAAGTATAGGGTTTTACTGCATTCAAAGGGCTTTTCATGAGGCCATTATAGGAGTTGAAGCGGAATCCTATCTAAGAAAAGTTACTTGGTAGACCAAAGAATAACAATCTAAAAAGGACCATAAAAAGCGAGAGGGCTATTTACAATTCAAACCACCCTTTTGGGACGGCATGTAGCCCCAATTTATTCACCGTATCTTCAATCAAAACAACACTTAAAAGCTTCGTTGAATAAACGATAAACTCTCTGGGAAAAACACCTTTCACAATAGTTACGTCCTTAACCCCGTCAATTTTTTTTAAGTACGTTTTGATTTTAGACATGTCCTTATCAGTAGAAGCATTGGTGCCAAAAATTCTTCCATAATTTCCGGGAATTACATTTTCTGCCATGAAGCCCATAGAATTTTGTTTTAGTTCATTTAGAATTGTTATTCTTTAAAATATTTATGTAATAAACCATTACATAAAGGAAGTTAGTTCTTCATCGATTCGGAATGATAATTATCATTATTGTTGAATTTCATTTGCGATAGATTTTTTCATCCCTAAGAGTCGAACTTCCTTGTATTTGGAGTTATTCTACTTCCCACTCCCAATGATATGTTAATCATTGGCAAAATGATATTAATCATATGAGAACCCTAGAAACCAAAGGATATTTGTTAAACAATAACAGAATTTTTCCGATAATAAATAAACATGGAATTTATTAAGCGCTTCAACGAAATTGATATCCTAGATGTACCCTTGGTGGGGGGTAAAAATGCCTCCCTCGGGGAAATGTTCCAAAAGCTGACTTCAAAAGGTGTACATATACCCGACGGATTTGCGGTTACCTCACCCGCCTATTGGTATTTTTTGGAAAAGGCACAAATTAAGGATCATCTATTTGCCCTACTTGCTAAATTGGACACGAAAGAATTTTCGAATTTGAAGGAAATAGGTTTACAAGCACGCGAATTGATCTTAAAAGCTGACTTTCCTACCGCTATTAAAACCGCCGTAGAGAAGGGGTATGATGAACTGACAAAAAAATATAAAGGTGTACTTTCCTTGGCCGTTAGAAGCAGTGCCACGGCCGAGGACCTTCCCAATGCCAGTTTTGCGGGCCAGCAAGAAACCTACCTCAATGTCAAGGGTAAGGAAGAATTGATTGCTGCCTGCCATAAATGCTATGCCTCCTTGTTTACAGATCGTGCCATCAAATATCGGGAAGACAACCATTTTGACCAAACCAAAGTGGCCTTGTCAATTGGGGTACAATTAATGGTTCGCTCCGACCTAGCAGCGTCCGGTGTTAACTTTACGCTCGATCCCGATACCGGTTTTGACCAAGTGGTGCTTGTTTCAAGTATATGGGGTTTGGGCGAGAACATTGTACAGGGCAGTGTGAATCCCGACGAATATTTTGTCTTTAAACCTAGTTTGGAAAAGGGCATTCGCCAACCGATTATTTCAAGGAAATTGGGAACGAAGGAAAAGACCATGGTATATGATGCTTCCGGAAGCGGCACCGTAAACCTCGATACGACCAAAGCGAAACAAGAGCAATTCGTATTGACCGATTCCGAAGTATTGAAACTTTCAGAATGGTCTATGATCATTGAAGCCCATTACAAACGCCCTATGGATATTGAATGGGCAAAAGATGGGCAGACCAATGAGCTGTTTATTGTTCAGGCGAGGCCTGAAACGGTTCAAAGTGCCATTAAGGACAAACTAAAGATTACCACTTTTTCCCTCTTTGAAATAGGTCGGGAGATTACTAGGGGAATGGGCCTCGGCAATAAGATTTCCGCAGGTAAAGCTCGAATCTTGCATAGCCCCAAGGAGTCCGATAAATTACAGCCAGGTGAAATTCTGGTAACGGAAAAGACCGATCCCGATTGGGATCCCATTCTAAAAAAGGCCGCAGGAATCATTACGGATCAAGGGGGTCGAACCAGTCATGCGGCCATTGTGGCCCGTGAGGTGGGTGCAGCGGCCATCGTAGGTGCCGTTAATGCTACTAAGGTCATCGAGGATGGACAGGAGATTACCATTTCCTGCGCCGAAGGTGATACGGGCATCGTGTATGAAGGGATTCTAAAATGGGAAGAAAATGAGGTCGATACCTCGACACTCAAAAAACCGCTAACCCAACCCATGCTCATTTTGGCGGATCCCGAACAGGCGTTCAAACTTTCATTTTATCCAGCAGACGGGGTAGGGCTTATGCGATTGGAATTTGTAATCAACAATGCCATTCAAATACATCCCATGGCATTAAAACATTTTGATTCCTTAAAGGATGCCGAGGCGAAAAAGCAAATTGAAAAATTGACCCATCACTATCCCAATAAGGAAGATTATTTTGTTCATCGTCTGGCCGAAGGGGTAGCAACTATTGCTGCAGCTTTTTATCCCAAAGATGTCATCGTGCGTACGAGCGACTTCAAATCAAATGAATATGCGAATTTGATCGGCGGCAAGGAATTCGAGCCCGTGGAATCGAATCCCATGATCGGGTTTCGCGGGGCCTCTCGCTATTATCACCCTAAATATCAGGAAGCCTTTGAAATGGAATGTAAGGCCATGAAAATGGTACGGGAAGATATGGGCTTTGACAATGTCAAGATTATGATTCCGTTCTGCCGTACGTTAAAGGAAGCCGAAAAAGTGGTAGACCTATTGGCGAATAACGGCCTAAAAAGGGGCGAAAACGGACTTGAACTTTATATGATGACCGAAATACCCAATAACGTCATCCTTGCGGAGCAATTTGCCCGTTTCTTCGATGGCTTCTCGATTGGGTCTAATGATCTCACCCAGTTGACCTTGGGGGTAGATAGGGACTCGGAATTATTGAGTGGTATTTTTGATGTCAACGACCCCGGAGTCAAAAAAATGATTGCAATGGTTCTGGCTTCCGCCCGAAAGACCCATACTAAAATCGGACTCTGTGGACAGGCCCCGAGTGATTATCCCGAATTTGCGCAATTTCTGGTAGAAAATGGCATCGACTCCATTTCCTTTAACCCGGATGCATTGATTTCAGGAATTAAGAATATCATTACCGCGGAAGGTAGCAAGGCGACTTTTGGACTGGCCACCAGCAGCAATTGAATTTCAAACGGTTATTAAAAAATATAGCAAATGAAAGTAGCCGTTTTTAACACCCACAAGTTTGAGAAAGATTTTTTGATCCGTGCAAACGACGGTCGATATGAGTTGAAATTATTGGATTTTTTTCTTGGGATAGATACTCCTGAATTGGCCCTAGGCTGTGAGGCCATCTCCATCTTTACCCAAGACCAGGCCACCGCTGAAGTGTTGGACAAGCTGAAGGCGATCGGCGTCAAATATATAGCCTTGAGATGTGCTGGATATAATAATGTTGACATTCAGCATGCCCGACAATTAGGGATCCGGGTAGTACGGGTACCTGATTATTCCCCGAATGCGATCGCTGAATTTACGGTAGCAATCATATTGGCACTCAACCGTAAATTAATTCGAAGTCATTACCGTATTATGGAAATGAACTTCTCTTTGGATGGCCTGGTCGGGTTCGACATGAATGGAAAAACCGTGGGGATTATAGGAACCGGTAAAATAGGGCGGATCGTGGCAAAAATACTGCATGGTTTTGGGTGTAAAATTATCGCCTATGATTTAGTGCGAAACCAAGAAATAATAGATGCCTACGAAGTAAAGTATACCGAGTTGGATACCCTGTATAAGGAGGCCGATATAATCACCCTTCATGCCCCATTAACCAAACTGACCCAATATATGATCTATGCGAAAACGATTGCCATAATGAAAAAAGGCGTCATGCTAATCAATACAGGCCGTGGAGGTTTAGTGCAAACACAGGATGTCATCACTGCACTTAAATCGGGACAAATAGGATATTTTGGACTGGATGTATATGAAGAAGAAAAAGGCCTATTCTTTGAAGATCATTCCGAGGATATTCTATTGGACGACACAATCGCACGCCTGATGACGCTTCGCAACGTCATGATAACGAGCCATCAGGCGTTTCTGACCGATACGGCCCTTAAAAACATTGCAAAAACCACGATCGAAAATCTCGAATGCCTTGAAAAAGGACTGCCTTGTGAAAATGAAGTTGTATAAAAGGCGTGTAATGCGAATATTGATAGTACTACAAAATACTGCATTTAAAACTTTTTTGAAATGTTGAAACTATTAAAAGATTTGCCAGATAATGTTCTTGGAGTTTCCGCAGAGGGAAAAATCACGGGGACCGATTATGAGAATATATTGATACCCGCGGTAGAAGATAAATTACATAGGCATAAAAAAATTGCCATGCTTTATCAATTGGGGGACAAATTTACGGGATACGATCTCAATGCCCTATGGGATGATACGAAGCTTGGGATGAAACATTTATCATCATGGGAGAAGGTGGCCCTTGTCTCGGATCATGAAATGATCAATGCCTTCGCCCGGTTTTTTGGACATATGTTTTCATGTGAATTCCGAATTTTTAAGAATTCTGAATTCGAGCAGGCAAGAAAATGGATTGCCGAAAAATAGGAAATGCAAGCCAATTTAAAGGAAGACTTGAAAATACATTTTGTAGGAAAAATACGCTTCTTTGGCTAAAGTATAGATAGATTGTCATGGGCCCATAATAAAGGTTCGGAAAACTATAGATTACAATTACTAATTAAAAATTATAAAAATGAGGAATATTGGAGTTTGGTTAGATAAGAAAGAAGCTAGAATCGCCATCTTGGATGCCGCATCGGAGGAACTGATCAAAGTAGCTTCCGGCGTAGAATTTTTTAATCGCAAGGGCGGAGGTGCACCAAGGGTGAAATGGGGCGGGCCCCAGGATGTTGTGCATGAGAGCACCTTTGACGAAAGGGAAAAACATCAATTACGGGCTTATTTCAAAAAATTGACCGATGTAATCCAAGATGCTGATTCGCTGATAATCCTTGGTCCGTCGAGTACGGGAGAAGAATTTAGAAAGGTTCTTTTGGAGCAACACAAATCCCTAGCACAAAAGGTGAAATTGGTGACCAAGACCGATAAGATGACCGATAACCAAATTATGTCGATGGTCAGGGATTATTTCAAGACCGGAAGCCTTCAGCAAAATTTTAGTGCAAAAAAGGTGTAATTTAACGTTCAAATAGAATTCCGGACTGTATGCAAGCCTTGTTGGACATTTTAAAGGAACCCATCGTACTCAAGATTTTAAAAACCTTGCTATGGGTACTCGGGGTGGTGATCCTGATTATTTTCCTCAGAAAGATGGCAAAAAAACGCATTACCAATTTAAACTATCGTTATAATATTCAGAAGACGATTGAAATGGTAGGTTATTTTTTGATTGTCATGATCATCCTACTCTCATTTACCTTTAGTAATCTGAAGGATTATACGGTAATCATTGGGTTATTTACTGCCGGTATTGCCTTCACGCTGCAAGAGCTTATCCTGAGCGTGGCCGGCTCCTTTTATATTTTTGTCCTCCGCCTATATAAACCGGGCGACCGAATCGAATTGAACAACATTAGGGGGGATGTAATAGATATCAATACCATGTATACCACCATTATGGAAATCGGGGAATGGGTGAGCACGGACAATTATTCGGGCAGAATCGTAAAAATCAGCAATTCCTTTGTCTTTAAAGGTCCAATAAAAAACTATTCGATGGACTTTCATTTTCTTTGGGACGAAATTGTCGTTATGATTACCTATGGCTCGGATCTTGAGCTGGCTCAAAAAATTATTTTAAAGGATGCCTTGGGCCTTATTTCAGAGTATACCGAAAAATCGAAAAAAGAATGGAAGGGGATGGTAGATAGGTACTACATAGAAAATGCTACTTTGGATCCAACCATAGCCATTAAATTAACCAGTAACTGGATCGAACTGAATCTGAGATATGTTACCGATTACAGGCTTCGGCGTACGATGAAGCATCAACTTTTTGAAAAAATCGAGAAATCAATTGCCGCGACCAATGGAAAAGTCAGTATAGCCTCTACGACCATTCAATTAATAAAGATACCGGAGGTTGAGGTACGCATGAAAAGCTAAGGCCCATTAGGCATCTTTTTTATGGGTCTTGGCATACTGTTTCAGCATTTGTTTTAAATCCCCCAGATATTTTAGCATGATTTCCTTGTCTATTTCTGGATTTTCGACATCGGGTATGGTCACGGGATTTTCGTCCAAAAATTGATAAAGTTCGGGGTATTTCGTTTCAATTGTATTGGTCAGTTGGGTAACCTCCATAAGTATATCTTGTATAGATTTCATTTTCAGAACTTAAAACGTACTTTTTCTAATGCTTCAATAGTCGAGTCAATTTTTCACTTTCCAAAACGTGCTCTGTAATTTTAAAGGCCAATTTTCGATTCTCGCGAAACAGTTGCACAAAGTTCGCAAAGTCATCTTCGAGTATTAGATGTTCTGTTCTAAAGGTATGGGAATCGTGTTTGAAGAGATCATCAATGAGATCGGCCAGATGTTTCAAGTGCTTTTGGGTTCTTTTTAATAAAGAATCACACTTTTTGCCTATTTCGACCAAGGTGACCTCAATTTCCCTTACTTCATCCAAATTCTCCCTTTTGATCATCCATATAAAATACCGATCGATAATGTTTTGTAAAAACCGTAAGTCATCCCGATAGAATTCCAAGTCATTTTTCCAGTGCTCGGTCAATAGGTAAAGCTCTTGCCAATCAGCCTCATGAATATAATTCGCTTTTGGTCTATATCTTAATTCGTTCATATTTCCCACTATTTTAGTATCGAGGTAAAATTAGATTGTAAAAAGCGGGTGCGAAATGACCAAGGTCATCTTGTGGTTCGAGATTGCTTGTAAGAACAAAGGTTACAAAGAATCCCAATTGAAATCACAACCGAAATAGACCGTGGCGCTTTACTGCGGATATCGCCCAAGCAAGGCTTTATAAGAAAATAATAATGTATTTTAGACAAACTTCACACAAAATGACACGATCAAAATTGTCCGCACTTTGTCTTTTGGGAATAAGTCTTTTGAGTATGCCGCTTCACGCTTCAGGTACACGATTGGATTCGTTGCAGGCCTGTTCCCCCTCGGGTAGGATTTGTGTGAAGGTCTGGATGGATGGCCCTTTAAAATATACTATTTCCTACGATGAGAAAATTATATTGGCAACTTCAACGATCGATATTCTACTTGAAAAGGATCGTGCACTTTCCAAAAACGATCGAATACGCTCTTTTTCCATAAAAAATTTCAACTCGCGGATTCTCGCCCCAGTGCCCGAAAAAAGAAAAATCATTCCCGATAGGTATACCCAGTTGCTTCTCGAATTCAAGCAACCTTTTCGGGTCGAGTTCAGAGTATACGACGATGGGGTGGCCTACCGCATAAACACGCTGTATAAGGAGGGCATTATCGTTAAAGACGAAGTGGCCGAATTTGTTTTCCCGGGCAAACCGGCGGCTTATTTTCCGCAAGTACAAAAAAAACAAGACGCCGATATATTCCATACCAGTTATGAGGAAGAGTACCCCTTGAGGAAGCTTGACAGTATTCCCGATGGGATTCTTGGTTATTCTCCGATTCTGGTCGTTCCAGAAACCAATCCTAAAATTGCGATTACCGAATCAGATTTGTACGACTACCCGGGCATGTTCTTGGGGGGTACGGGTTCTTCCACCTTAAAAGGGGTATTTGCCGGGTATCCAGCGGAGGAATTGGCGACCCATGAGCTCTATTCCCAAATAAAAGTAATACGTCGTGAACCGTATATTGCCAAAACCCATGGGACAAGAAAATTTCCTTGGAGGGCGCTATTGATCGCCAATGTGGACAAGGAACTGCCTGGCAATGATTTGGTCTATCGTTTGGCAGAACCGTCGAGGATAAACGATACCTCCTGGATCCAACCGGGCAACCTGACCGATGAATGGATTATCGGGATAAATCTTTTTAACGTTCCTTTCAGGGCCGGCTTGAATACGGCTTCGTATAAATACTATATCGATTTTGCCAAACAGTTCGGATTTGACCGCATTATGATGGATGCAGGCTGGAGCGATAACAACGACCTGTTCAAAATAAATCCCGATATTGATATGAATGCGCTGGTTGCCTACGCTAATGAAAAAGGGGTCAAAATCAGCATGTGGACACTGGCCATGACCCTTGACCGACAATTGGAAGCTGCACTTGACCAATTCAATAAATGGGGTATCGATTTTATTATGACCGATTTCATCGACCGTGATGATCAGAAAGCGGTAAATTTTTATTACCGTATTGCCCAAGCATGTGCAGAACATAAAATTATGATCATGTACCATGGTGCGTTTCCACCAAAAGGGTTCAACCGAACCTATCCTAATGCCGTGGGAAGAGAAGGTGTTTTAGGGTCTGAATATGATAATTGGAGTAACCGGGTCACCCCGGCACATGACGTAACCCTTGCTTTTACCCGAATGCTGGCCGGAGGGTTTGATTATGAGCCCGGCCTATTGAACAATGCTACCCAAAAAGGAACGAGACCGGTAGAAGGCGTAGTCACGAGTCCAGGCACGCGTTGCCATCAGTTGTCGATGTTCATAGTGTATGACAGTCCCATGCAGATATTCTCAGGGAATCCTTCCGAAGGTTGGCGTGAGCCCGAATTCATGCAGTTTCTTGGGAGCCTGCCGACGACCTGGGATGAGACGCTGATTCTCGATGCCAAGGTGGGCGAATTCATCGTCAGTGCCCGGAAAAAAGGAGATGACTGGTATATCGGAGGTATGGGGGACTGGTCGGAAAGGGACGTGACGATCGCGTTTGACTTTTTGGAGGAAGGAAATTATGTGGCCACGATATGTAAGGACGGCCAGAATGCCGACCGGTACGCCGCCGATTATGTACTGGAAAAAAACGTGCCCATCAAGAAGGGCGATGAAATAAAAATCCATCTAGCCCCGGGCGGAGGCTTCGTGATCCGGCTAGAGAAGCAATGAATTCGTACGGAAAATCAAAACGGGAACGCCATTTTTACAGGCGCTATCAAATACTTCCCGGGGATACTGGTATTGTGATGGTCATGGCATTGGGCATCGTGAAAATATGATCCTAAAGTGACGATATTCAAGTTTTATAAGATAGGTGGCCACAAGGAGATGCTCTTTTTATTCAAAGTTTATAATTGACTACTGTATCAATGCAGAAAATCTTGGATTTTGTTTTAAGGGTTCCAAAATTTTACTCCTGTTGAGGTATTCATAGTTCTTATATCCCGTATTCAGCAATTTTTCCAAATAATCCAGAGCCCTTTCCTGATTATTTTTAAGAAGGTTGTGCTCGATTTGTTTGAGGTATAAATAGGGTTCATTCGGTGTGCCCAAAATGGCGATATCAAAACAAAATATTCGTTGGTCAAGGGTGAGATCCGTATCGGAAATCGTGGCGGTTTCAAAGGCTGAAGCAGATATTTTGTATAAAAGCCGCTTCATCATGGCTCTTTTTTGGAAATCTTCGGTTTCCAATGAGCCCGTAAGTTTACGCATCTCAGCGGTCCACCAGACAAGCTTGGTATTCCCTTTTTCAAGGTCCTTCGTGAACCGCTTCTGATATTTTAGCCATAAGGCGACTTCGTCTTCAAGGCTCTGAGCAAGAATATCTTTCTCCTTACCATATGATTTATTGGCAAGAATACCGTTGAATCGGGTCTGAATGCTATCCAATTGAAAATACCTACTAAAATTTCTGATTATCCGCTCATATTCATAGGAGGCCCTGAGTAATTTATTATCATCTTCGAACTGACGGGCCTTCGCATAAAATTTGATATAAAGATTTTGTATAAGCGGCGTATCGGTTGCGGAAATGCCTTTTTTAATAGCTTCCAATTGCAGCCAATCAAAGGCCTCAAGGATCTGCTCCTGATCGGGCCATTGATGGCCCATATCAAAAATAAAAAGCTCATTCGAAATGTTCAGTTTATTAAGCCAGCCTTTAGTCTTGATAAGTTCGCTAAAGTTCATGTCCTCATATCCCGTAATCGCCGCATACGAAAAATCCTCATTGAAGGGCAGATACGGTGAATCGCTCGAAAATCCTGCCCCACAGGCAACCACACCCTGTATCTTCTTGGTGACGATCGCAATGGTCGAGGCCAGGCGGGCACCACCCGAAAAACCGGCGGTATACATTTTTCGTGGGTCTACATTAAAATCGGATATGACTTTGTTGAACAAGCGATTCGCTATTTCCAAATTCGTATCGAACGGACCATTTTTAGAGTCATTCGAGCATACCAACACATAGCCATAGGTTTCGGATGCCTTTAGGAAGGGTTGAAGGCCATGCTGCCCCTGTGCCGCCGGATCAAAAATAAAAACCAAGGGAACGGGATCAGGAGTTCGAACGTTTTTTGGAACATATAACGCATAGCTTTCGACGGTGTTCTTGCCTACGGAAATTGAATCGATGATACGTCCTTTTTCAAGATGGGCTACTTGTGCATTAACGGCAATACAGCAAACAGCCAGCATTAGGTGCAGCGGGGTTTTCAAGGCACGAAAATCAAAAACAGGGCGTCGATTCATGGCTTTCGGAATTGGATATGAAGAAGATAATTTTAGCACCTCGGCATTTTCCTATGGTCAATCGGTATCCGATTTTTTTATTTTATTCCAAGTATACAGTCTTTTCTCTTTCCAAAGATCTCCCTCGATCGTATAGGAAGTCGATATTTCATACTTCGGATGTATCTCGGTTTTATGGCCGTCCCAAGAAGAGGTTCCATTGGGCGTTGTGAATTTCTGGATCAGTTGGGTATGGGTAGAATCGATCACTTCGAAGAAGCCTTCTCCCATATAGATTGAATAGGCAGATATTTGTATAACCCTCAATTTTTCTTCCCCTATGTCCCAAAATTGGATGAATTGCCAATAATCATTGGTTCTTAGACCATCTTTCATGCCAGACAACAGGCCCAGTAAACTCTGTTTCCCTGCGCCCCATTGCCACTGAATGGCATATGAATCGTCGGTTTCATTGGCGTTCATATACGCTTCATTATCCGCTACCCAAGTTCCGACCTGTCTGTTCATTTCAAGTTGGTACGCTTCCGGTATTTGAGATCTTAATTTTTGATTCAAAAAAAATAATGCGATAAGAATGAAATAGTACTTCATAGTAATTCTTTGTTTTGGTCCAGACGCTGTAACTCGACTTTAGGAAGGGTTCAAGGTCTATTTTGACCGTGTTTCGATTTAGATTCATACGGTGCATCGATGTATTTAAGGTACTTATAAATACGGCAAGAAACAATATACAATACTTTTTCGCCCCAAGCGTCTTGAAATCGGTATAGACGATCAAGATATGCATACCTCTCTATAACAGGTATTTTTTACTATACTCATGAAATTCCTTTAATGGCAAACTGGCGCATAGCCCATAATGAGGAAATTCAATTTTATCCTACCTGACCCTAAAAGGAGCCTTAGGGAAGTTCAATTATTTACGAGATCATCTGGCGATAAATAGTATGATAAAATAAAAAATTGAAGGACAAAGTAAACAACCCAATCCCGTATAAAAAGTTGCCGTTAAGGCCCCATACGGCACCAGTTTTGGATCGGTGGCCGCCAAGCCCGCGGTTACTCCGCTTGTGGTGCCTATCAGTCCTCCGAAAACCACCGCGGAATGTGGATTATCGAGTCCGATCGTTTTGGCGATCAATGGGGTCCCAATGGTCGCTACGATGGTTTTGACTACCCCTGCGGCAACACTGATGGCGATGATGTCTGAGGGGACACCTAGGGCGGTACCCGTAATCGGACCAACAATATAGGTGCAGGCCCCTGCGCCTATGGTAGCAATGCTTTTAGGATCTGTATACCCCATGGCAAAGGCGATGAATGCACCGAGAAAAAAAGAAAAGGACACCCCGACCAATAAGGAAACGGTTCCAGCGAGCCCGGCATGTTTAATCTCATTCATATCGGCGCCCATTGCGGTGGCCACTACCGCAAAATCGCGCAACATCGCTCCACCCAATAAGGCCATACCGGCAAAAATCGGAATATCGGAAATACCCTTTTTATCTCCAAGAAAAGCCAACCCCAAACCGATGACAATCGCAATGGCCACGCCCGGAATCCTTTTATTCGTCAGCCCTTTCGAGATCCAAAACGCAAAGAGCATGATAAGCCCAACCAACAAAAAAGCGAACAACAAGCCGTTCTTAGTGAGAATATCCTTTAGTATTTCGATCATGGGCCTGGAGTTTTTGTCGTCTTGTCCCTACCTATTTGCGCAATCAAAGGAACCAGGAAAAAAGCCCCCAAGGTCACAATAGCGCCAGCGAGAACGGCGACCCATCCGCCTGAAATGGCCGCCTTTACGTTCAGTGTAGCAGCCATTGCAACAATGATCGGAATGTACATAGAACTCCAAAACAAGATTCCGTAGGAAGTCTCGGGCTGCATCCAGCCCTTCTTTTTCATATAGGAATTTGAAAGTATCAAGAGGATCATGGCAAAACCAACGCCTCCGATATCGCCATCAATATCGATTAGGACCCCCAAGAAGTTGCCCAATACTTTTCCTACTAGGAAGCATAAGGCCAATAAGGCTACTCCGTATATTTTCATTGTGTATTATTATTGGTCAATAAAAAGTTGCTTGAGTTCGTTTTTGGTCACCTTCCCCATGACATTTCGAGGAAGATCCTCTTGAAACAGATACTTTTTTGGGGATTTATAGCCCGGTAGTTTATCTTTTAACCAAGCTTTTAGCTGGTCAGGATGCAAGGTACCGGATAATAGTACGATACTGGCCCCGATAATTTCTCCCCACTCCTCATCGGGAATGCCTACCACGGCACAATCCTTGATCTGGGAGTGCGAACGCAGTACTTCTTCAATTTCCAAAGCCGAAATTTTATAACCTCCCGATTTGATGATGTCGACCGAGTTTCTTCCAAGAATGCGATAGCTGCCATTTTCAAGTACCGCGATATCCCCGGTCTTGAACCAGCCATCCTGGGTAAATGCCTCGGAAGTCGCTTTGGGCCGGTTCCAGTATTCCTTGAACACATTGGGGCCTTTCACTTGAATTTCGCCCGACATGGTATCGCTTATGGGATGATCATTCTCATCGGCCAATCGTACCTGCACCCCTGCGAGCGGCTGTCCTATGTGGCCGGGTCTTCTTTCCACTCGATACGGATTGCTGATCGCCATCCCCATTTCGGTCATGCCATACCGTTCCAATAATTCATGTCCGCTGATTTGTTTCCATTTTTCCATCACCGAGATGGGCAGGGCAGCAGACCCGGAGACCATCAAACGAAATTTTTTGAGTGCGACCGACAGGGCATGTTGTTCGCTTTTAGAAAGTTCGTTATAATGGGCTATCAATTTGAAGTAAATGGTCGGAACGGCCATGAAAAGGTTGACCTCGTTTTCAGAAAAAAGGTCAAAGATTTTAGCAGCATCAAACCTGTCAAGGAACTGACAACAGGCCCCGCTCCATAAGGCACAGCACAATACATTTACAATACCATGCACGTGATGTAATGGCAGTACATTCAGGATATGATCGTTTTGGCTCCATTCCCATGACGTGGTTAGCGACGTAATCTGGGCCTCGATATTTTGGTGCGTGGTTACGACCCCTTTAGGGTTCCCGGTCGTCCCGCTCGTATACAAAATCATGGCGCGTTGACGGGAGTCGATTTCAGGTAAACTGCCTTGTTGCTTCCTGAATTGCCCGGATCTTACAAATCGTACATTGGGCAAACTTTTGAGTGGTGCGAGCAACGATTCAAATTCCGAGGAATGAACAATAACGGAAGCCTCGGTGTCTTCGATAACGTATTGTATTGAGGCCAATGGGTGTTTTACGCAAAGCGGGACGGCAATTCCGCCGGCACGCCAGATGCCCCATTGAATGGCCACATAACTGAATCCAGGGGGTACTAGAAAAGCGATCCGTGCCTCCTGCAGATCATGATCGCCGCTCAATAGAGCAAGTGCGATGTCTTTTGAGGTATCCAGAAGCTGTTGATAGGTATAGGTGATGCCTTCGCTTATGATGGCATTTCTTTCCCGGTATTTTTGTGCGTTCCGAATTAAGGCAATCATGGTCTACTTTGGCTATTTTAATACCCAAGGTAAGTTAAAATTTTAAAAGTCGGGTCGCACCCCATTATCGATATTCGTAATAGGTCTTTCTATCAGGGACCTGGCCGATTGTGAAGCACTAAGGAAACTATGAAAGACCCAGGTCGCCCGTTGTGATGTTTGCCGCTTGTCGTATTGTTTGTTTTCCGAAGCTGATTTGGTAGGATACATCTTTGGTTGCCCATTTTATTTTGAATTTGGTTACATGACATCCCTATAAAAATAGATCCTTTGAGTAAGAAGCAATGCTGCATCATTCCGATCCTTAGGAGGTGGGGTTAAAATTATCCGGATATTTTCTCGTCCAACAGATATATTGTTTAAACTTTAACACATATACTTAAACAAAATAATTAGTTTTACCCAAAATTGATTTAGCGATATCATGATCAGCTAAAGGTTGATGTTTTGAGGCTAGTTAAAGCGATTAAGCGGCAAAAGGCCGTAACTAAATTTAAAAAAATACTTTATGAAAGATCAAGAAACATTGTTGCGTTCCCTTATTGGTTCAAAAGCACTGCTGAACGGCTTTAACAATGAAGAGGTAGGGGACGACCATCTTTATGAAGTTGTTGAAACACCTATGAAACGGGGGGCATTTCTATTAAATGACGAGGAAAAGAAAGAGCGTATCTCAGAATTGTTCGCTGAAATAATGGATGTCATGGGGCTTGACCTTACTGACGACTCACTTCGCGGGACGCCGAACCGGGTCGCAAAAATGTATATTGACGAACTATTTTCGGGCTTAAACCCTGACAATAAGCCCAAAATATCCCTTTTTAATAATTCGTACCGCTACAATCAAATGTTGGTCGAAAAAAATATCACCTTTTACTCGAACTGTGAACACCATTTTGTGCCCATTATCGGAAAGGCCCATGTTGCCTATATATCTTCCGGAAAAGTAATCGGACTCTCGAAATTGAACCGCATCGTTCAGTATTATGCAAAACGTCCACAAGTACAGGAGCGCCTTACCATTCAGGTGGCCAAAGAATTGCAGAAGGCACTGAACACAGAAAACGTAGCGGTAATTATGGATGCCAAACATTTGTGTGTTTCTTCGCGCGGCATACAAGATGATACCTCAACGACCATAACCTCATTTTATGGGGGGGTCTTCAATACGCCAGAGAAAATCGCTGAATTGCAGAACTATATAAATAATTGATTTCTCTTTTCATGGGTGGGTAATGAAGATTGCCTTTTGGCAAATTACAACACAAAAGCCAGACAAGGATGTCTGGCTTTTTTTACTAGGTCCTTTCTAGTATCTATTTTTTTTCAAGCCATCAATTGGTCTTTATAAATTCAACCCGTCGGTTTTTAGCTTTGCTTATAGCATCATTATTAGGACCTTCAGGTTGAGATTCACCCTTACCATCAATTTCCATTCTGCCTGCGTCAATGCCGAAATCTGAACTCAATGCATTTTTAACAGAGGCTGCACGTTTTTTGGAAAGCTCTAAATTACTAGCTTCATCACCGTCACTGTCGGTATGACCAACGATCAAGACTTTGACATCATTGTTTTCTTTTAAAATACCGGCAATTTCTTTTAGAATCCCGTACGATTCTGGTTTTATTTTATCCGAATTTACCGCAAAGAGAATACCATTGGTGACCAGTTTACCTTCTGTTAACAGTTTATTACGGGTATCGGGATTACCCACTGCGATACGCAGGTTACTGGCAAAGTAATGGTCCTCTTCCTCAAATCCTTCAGTTCGCCATATAAAGATATTTGGTTTCATGTCAGCAGGTAATATTTTTGGAATGTCAAGGACCTTATTCTCATTTAGATAAACTCGTAAGCGTTCTTTTTGCCTCCATATGGAAACATGAAGCAGGTTTTTTTCGGCAATAGGTAGCCAAATTTCTTTTAAATCAATATTTGCACGTTGGTTTAACATTTCATATGAACCTCTACCATTAGTACCGTAACTGTTTTTTGGGGCTGGAAGTCCCGGATGCATGGCCATTCTAAACGAATATTTGCGTTCACTTGCATACATATCCCCCCCCTTTCTATATAAATCAAGATCATTAAGTTCCTTTATTTCAAGATTAATGATCCCGGAACCCCAGTCGTAGGGTATAGAACACATCAGATCAAATTGGATCGTGAAATTATCAGGAAGTTGTAGCAATTCATCTATAAAATATTGGGAACTGCCCTTCATCATAAGCCATTTGCCTTCATGGCCCTCAAGGGTTACAACTTCTCCAGAAACATTAGTAAACCATTTGGCAGGAAAATCACCCACCGCATCCACTCCAAAATCTTCCCAAACGATCAGTTTTTCGCCCGGGACAAAATCAAATTTTGATTTATAGGTAGTACCTTCCTTCTTGTTTTTATCTTCAGCAGATCCTTTATTTTCAATTTGATCGGTAGCTGTTTCCTCACCTTCGGCTTGTTGATCCTCAGCCGGGGTCTCATTTACTCCATCAATCTTGTTCTCTATTTTCTTCTCTGCCTTATCCTTAAGCTTTTTGAGCAACTGGGCGGAAGAATTTACGGGTGCACATAAGAACAGCACCATGGTCAAAAAATATATCCCTGTTTTCATGATCTATAATTTACTGGGTTTCTATACTTAAAATTAGCGTGAATCAAAAGGGTGTCCTTCCCCTAAAAAGGGGATTTTTAAAAATCCCCTAAAACATGGATTCCCAAGCTGTAATATTGCCTAAATTGTAGTAGCATAATTTAAGTGTAATGCGCCATAAGTTTCTCATAGGAATAGTCATTTTGTCAGGTATCTGTATAGCCAACGCGCAAACGTTAATGGATTTGGACAGCCTCTTGATTGAATATAAGACCGCTGAGTTAGACACATCGCGTGTTTTGCTGCTGATCAATATCGGACAGCAATATGAAGGCAATGAACCTGAAACGGCTAAAAAGTATTACGAGGAAGCGGGAACGCTCAGTAAACAACTCAATTATAAAAGAGGCACTTTAAAATTCATATCAAATTATACCTATGTGTTGAATATGCAAGGTAATTATGACACCGCCCTGAACATGAACCTTGAGTCAGTAAAAATTTCGAGGGCCATGGGCGATTCGCTGGCGCTGGCGAAGTGTCTCTTTAATACAGGTTCTTCCTACCAATTACTAAATGATTACGAAGATGCGATTAGCTACTATTTAGAAGGCAAGAAGATTTTTTCTTCCTTGAACAACGAAATTTTTACGGCTCAATCTTCAGACATCCTGCAAGTATTGTATCAGAAATTAAAGCGATATGACAAGGCCTTTGAACTTGGTCAGGAGGCGATTGCCCTTTCCCGAAAATACGATCTTGACTTTCAATTGGGCAATGCCTTGGGCAACATGGCCATCAATTATAATGCCCGAAACCAATTTGACAAGGCCCTTGAAGTATTGAACGAAGCACTCCAAATCAGCAGAAGGACCGATAATAAATACCTGGAGGTATCGGTGCAATTGAATTTTGCCGAAACATGGGAGAAAAAGCTGCAATTTGATAAAATGAAGGAGCATGCCGAGATAGCAAAAAACCTGGCGGTAGCCTTGGGAGATGTTCAAAGTGAAGGACTCGCGTTGAAATTGTTATCGGCATATTATCTGTATACCAAAGAATTGCAAAAAGCTACCGAATTGGCCAATCAATCCTATCTTTTGTTTCAGAAGAATGACTTAAAACGGGAAGAATTGGCCGGCCTGTCCTGGCTGGGGAATATTGCCCTTGTTTCGGGTAATGTACAGGAGTATTTACGGTATGGCGAGGAAGGCAATTTACTGGCAGACCAATTGTTGAATGAAAATATTCAGAAGAAAATAGTGGAGCTTGAAAAAAAATACGAGACTACCCTAAAAGAAGAAAAAATAGCATTATTAGAGAGCAGGGACCTGCAGCAACAAACGAAACTATCTAACAAAAGCAATTTAAATATCATATTGATCAGCTTTATAGTGGTTTTGTTTCTGTTGGCATTTTTAATTATTCTAAATATTAGACAAAAATTGATAATACGTCAAAAACGCATCAGCGAACTTGAAATTGGGCAACAATTAATGGCAACTGAAGCAGTATTATTAGGTGAAGAAAAAGAAAGGGTGCGTGTTGCCAGGGATTTGCACGACGGATTGGGAGGCTTGTTGTCAGGTATCAAATTTTCGTTTCAGAATATGAAAGGTAACTTGGATATTCCACCGGAAAATAATGAGGCATTTGATAAAGGGATGGAAATGCTAGATACCTCAATTGATGAAATTAGGCGTATCTCGCATAATATGATGCCTGAAACCCTGGTCAAATTCGGATTGGATACGGCACTAAAAGATTTTTGTTCCAATATCGATCAGGGCGGTAACCTACAGGTAACCTATCAATCGATTGGCATGGATGATTACGATATGGAGCAGTCAAAAGCGGTCAGCCTGTATAGAATTGTTCAGGAATTGGTGTACAATACCGTCAAACATGCCCAAGCGAATACGGTTATTGTTCAGTTGATAAAAAATGACGAGAACCTTTCCTTGACGGTGGAAGACGATGGTATCGGGTTTGATCCAACACTATTGGAAAAGAACAAGGGCATCGGGTGGTACAATATATACAGTCGGGTGAATTTATTGAAAGGAAAACTTGACATACATGCGGCACCCGGAAAAGGAACTTCGATTCACTTAACCTTTAACGTATGACTATTAAATTATTTATCGTAGACGACCATTATATGGTTATAGAAGGCATCAAGTCTTTGCTACGGCATGAGGAATCTATTATCTGGAGTGGTCATGCAAGAAATGCGGCATTCTGTTTGGCAGAATTGCGAGTCAATCAGCCTGATATAATCTTAATGGATATCAGCCTGCCGGATAAAAGTGGCATAGAACTTTGTAAAGAGGTAAAAGCAACCTACCCATCCATTTATGTGATCGGCTTAAGCACTTTTAATCAACAAAGTTTTATCAAAAAAATGTTGGAAAGCGGGGCTTCGGGCTATATCCTGAAAAATGCCACCAAAAAAGAGATTCTGGAGGCATTGCAAACCGTCATGAAAGGGGGTATTTATCTCAATTACGAAGTATCCAATCAACTTAAAAGCAGAACCAGTGTACCGTTTGCGGTGCTGACAAAAAGGGAAAAGGAAATATTGAAATTGATCTCAGATGGCCTTACCAATGTGGAGATTGCCGAAATGCTCTTTCTAGGTACGGCCACCGTAGATACTCACAGAAAGAATCTTCTTCTAAAGATGGGTGCTAAAAACTCTGCAATGATGGTGAAATTGGCCATAGAACACAATTTGCTCCCCATCGGCAAATAGGGTCCAAAATTCCCCTAAAAAGGGGAATACAGCGTCTGTATTATCACCTACATTTAAGAGTGTAATTTACAGGTTATGCAATGAGCCGTAACAAATAAGTTGATTTTAACCCAAATGCTTATTGGCGAATTCCA
>JALHST010000231.1 GCA_022865355.1 Maribacter sp.
AAGAATTTTTCCCGTATCATGGCTTCCTTTTTCGATTTATAAAATTCAATATGTATGACTCTCCAAGGCCTGAACTTGATTGTCCAACCTTTTGTGCCCAATTTGTTATGTGAATAAAAACGCTGGATCAGGGAAGAAGTATAGCCCACATATTTCTTGTCGAATTTCGCCGAGTATAGCACATAGACCACAAATTCCTCCATAAAAATAAAATCCCCTTCACTTTAGATTGGAAGGGGATCGTTTAGTAGCGGGGACTGGACTCGAACCAGCGACCTTCGGGTTATGAGCCCGACGAGCTACCTACTGCTCTACCCCGCGATATGGACGGCAAAGATACAACGGTTTTTTTGCTTTATCAAAACTTGTGTAAAGAATATTTTATGGCCCAATCCCATTGAAAAACATAAAATCCATACCTTCGGACATTATATTTTCTATGGAGGCCATTAATCAATTACTTTCCAGTCTGATACCCTACGCCGAGTGGATTATGCTGCTCCTCGTTATAGGAGGCGGTCTGTTTCTGGTGTTTTATTCAAGAATGCTGCCATACCGAAATTTCAGACATGCCATCGCGATTACCGCGGGTAAATATGATGACCCCAATGATCCCGGGGAGGTAAGCCACCTTCAGGCACTGTCATCGGCCGTCGCAGCAACCGTCGGGTTGGGGAATATTTCAGGTGTGGCCATCGCCATTTATATGGGAGGCCCGGGAGTAGTTTTTTGGATATGGGTCACGGCACTCGTAGGCATGTGCATTAAATTCTATTCCTGTAGCCTGGCGATCATGTACCGCGATGTCGATAGTGCAGGGCAGTTGCAAGGCGGGCCGATGTACTATATTACAAAGGGCATGGGCAGGAAGGCAAAGCCCATAGCCCAATTTTTTTGTGTGGCCGGTCTGGTCGGTTTTTTGGGGGTATTTACCGTAAATCAATTTACCCAGACGGTAATGACCGTGGTACATCCCAATGAAACTATCCTCAATTTGGGAGAATTCGGCTGGAAACTGACTATTGGCATCTTACTTTCGATAATCACTTCTTTTGTGATTTTTGGCGGATTAAAAAAAATAGCGAACGTGGCGACGGCCATCGTCCCTTTTATGGTAATACTCTATTTTCTTGCCGTATTGATTATCATGGTCCTGAACCCTGAAAATATTCTACCGGCCTTTCAAGAGATATTTGCCGAAGCTTTTACCCCAGGGGCGGCCTTGGGGGGTAGTCTTTCGGGACTTATTATCCTTGGGGTACGCCGCGCGGTCTTCTCGAACGAAGCCGGTTTGGGCAGTGCCCCGATGTACCATGGACAATCGAAGACCAATGAGCCGATACAAGAGGGCCTTGTGGCCATGTTGGGCCCTTTTATCGACACCATTATTGTCTGTTCGTTGACGGCCTTGGTGATCATTATGAGCGGCGCGCATCTCGTGGCCGAAAAAAACGGCATTATAATGACTTTGATCGCCTTCGAAAAATCGTTATTCGGATATGGCGACGTCTTGTTGATGCTGATTGTCTCTGCCTTTGCCTTATCTACCTTGTTCACCTATTCGTATTATGGCGTCAAATGTTTGTCGTTTTTGACCAATGCCAAAATCGGTAAACTATTTAACGTATATTATATAGCGACCATCACCTTTGCCGCAGTGGCTTCGGTCGAATTGGTGATCAATTTAATTGATTTGGCCTATGCGTTGATGTGCATCCCAAATATGATCGCGGTTTTATATTTGGCGCCAAGGGTTAATAAGGAAATGAAAATTTATTTTGCAAAAAAAGAATATGGCAGAACATAAAGCGGGTTTCGTAAACATCATCGGCAACCCCAATGTGGGCAAGTCAACCTTGATGAACGCCTTTGTAGGTGAAAAATTATCCATAATAACCTCCAAGGCACAGACTACGCGACATCGTATATTAGGTATTGTCAATGGGGATGGCTTTCAAGTTATCTTGTCGGATACCCCGGGGATTATAAAACCGGCGTATGAATTGCAATCTTCAATGATGGATTTTGTAAAATCGGCTTTCGAGGATGCCGATGTATTGCTCTACATGGTAGAAATCGGGGAGAAATCGTTAAAAGATGAAAAGTTTTTCGACAAGATCAAGAACAGTACGATTCCGGTTTTGTTGCTTTTGAACAAGGTCGATATGGCTACCCAGGAATTGTTGGAAGAGCAGGTACAATATTGGCAAGAGCAATTGCCCATGGTTGAAATACACCCGATATCGGCATTGAACAACTTTAATATTAAAAA